>NZ_LSIA01000150.1:0-54200 GCF_001556015.1 Novosphingobium sp. CCH12-A3
GAACAATACTACGCTACGGCACCCCAAGCGACTCTCCCGCGGAGCGGGTTCGTGCACTGGTCGAACGCGACCGTAGGTGTTGAGCGGGTGAATGGCGGCTATCCCGATTTCGCGGACCATAAGCTGCCTTTCCGGTTCGTTCGCAACCTTTGACTTGATGAAGGGCGGGTAGAAGGTACGCCGACAAGCAGTAAGGATTCGAGCCTTTATTGGCCATCTTATCGCAACTGACAAAGCGGCTCTCTAGCCAGCGCTCGAGGCTGTTCGCTAGCTATTCTCAGGAAAAGCACACGGTCAGCTAGATGGGAGCGGTTTACTCCCTTCGCGTGATGCTTTTCCCAGGGGTAAATTGCAGCGACACGAGCCAGTATTCGGCAGCCAAGCAGGATTGATCGATGTCATCGTAAATCCTGCAAGCGATGCAACTGGCTAGACGATAGCGCACCTGAGGCCCGTTGTGCGGCACTACGCAGCGGAGCACTGGTCTCGGAACCGCCTCACTGCCTCCTGTAGGATGTTGGCGTCGATCTTCGCAAAACGAAGGGTAGACGAAATTGGCAAACAAGAAGTCCGCGCAGACCGCTAAGCGTCGTGCATACATCTACATGCGCTTGTCTGCCGACAAGGAGGGTGGTCAGCCGCAAAGCATTGACGCGCAGCGTCACGCGCTTCTGGAATACGCCAAGGCAAATGGCTTCGAGATCGTCGAAGAATTTGCTGACTCTGGCTATAGTGGGACGAACGACAAGCGTCCCCAGTTCAAGAAGATGATCAAGCTCGCGACTGACGAATCTCATCCTGTCGATGCTGTCCTGTTCTACATGTTCAACCGACTAGCCCGCGACATGCGCCTTTTCATTACCACCACTGGCGCTCTGGAAGATGCGGGTGTCCAACCCATTTCCATCACGGAAAATTTTGGAAACGGGCAGCACTCGAGGCTTGGCCGTAACATTGTCGCCGTGGTGGCCGAACAACAGTCTTACGACACCGCGATGATGACCCGCAAAAGTAGGCGCGAGAACGCCCGGCAGGGGTTCTACAATGGCGGACCGGTAGCCTTTGGCTATCGCTCCTACACGGCGCGCGTCGACGGTGAAAAGCAACGCAAGAAGCTGGAAATCATTCCGGAAGAGGCTGCTGTCGTGAAACAGATCTTCGACTGGGCTGAAGTGGGTCGCGGGGTTCGCTGGATTGCAAAAAACCTCAACCAATCCGGCGTTAAGTTTCGGGGTAAGAGGTTCAACAATGGCAATGTGTTCGGGATCTTGAAGCGGTCAATTTACACAGGCGTCTACCACGACATGACTGCTGACGACTATAACGTCAAACCGGACATTTCAGATGCAATCGCCGTTCCGGTCCCAGCAATTGTCACAGTCCAGCAGTTTGAAAGAGCGAGTGCAGCTAGCGCCGAGCGCAACCCCATGCGCTCGGCTCCACATGTCTCGGCTGGCACTACTCTGCTTACTGGCATTGTCAGATGCGGAATGCCTGGCTGCGGAGCAGGACTGACGATCAGGACCGGCAAGAGTGGGCAATATGCCTACTACGCATGCAACGATCGAGTGAACTGCGGGGGAAAATGCCCCTGCCCTTCAATCCGGAGAGAAAAGCTCGACGAGATCGTGATCTCGGCCCTCGAGAGTGAATTGCTTGCTCCAGAGCGGCTTCTGAATCTTCTTTCCGGCCTTCTGGATCAATCCGATCGCAAGCGTGAAAGCCTGCAGGCAAACCTGTCGTCTGCACGAGCGGAAAAGACCCGTCTTGATAAGGCCATGACAAATCTTCTCATGCTTGTGGAGAATGGGGTGATGACCCTTCGGGACCCGCAGCTGGCAGAACGCATCGCGACGAACCGGTCGGACCTCGCGCTTGTCGTTAGCCAGATAGACATTTTCGAAAGGCAACTCGCCCAAGGCAAGCGTCGTATTGACGAGGGCACTATCAAGCGCTTCGGCAAGTTGCTGTCGGCAAAACTGCGCGACAAGGACAACACCCTGCGGTCAGCTTACATCAAGATGTTTGTGGATGCGGTGACCATCTCGAGTGAAACAATCGTCATCTCAGGCCGAGTCTCAACCCTCGAAAGCGGGGTCTCGACTGGTCTACCGGTAAAACCGGGCATGGTGCCCAGCTTTGACCAGCAGTGGTGCCCCAAGCAGGACGAAAGCGATGAGTACGAATCGCCGCTTCTACTACGCTCGAGCCGCATTTTTCCGCATCGAGCCACCTATTGCCGCCGTTGAATACCTCAGATCGCTATGATTTAAATTCTGGTCGTATCCTCGGTGTAAGAGTTAGAAGCTGCTGCATGGGGAGTTGCTGTTCAACGCTCTCTCTTAATGGACGACTCCTGCCAACATTTCGGTCGATCCCTTGCCATTTTGCGCGCCCTGATATTGCCATCCGTTCAGGGGCTGTGTTGAGAACTGTTCTTGCTTCATTCGCTCACGCCGACGATGCACAGGACCCAGACCGCTCACTGCACTCACCGCCCAGATCTGATACCAGCAGAGTCAGTGCCTGGATTATCTACGTGGGCAGGTTCGTACCCGTAAGCTGTTCGACGACGGTGCGGGTAACATCGGCCGGCACGGCAAGACCGATGCCGACATTGCCGTCGCCGGGAGTGATGATGGCGCTATTCACCCCAATCACTTCACCGCGCATGTTGATGAGCGGCCCGCCGGAATTGCCGGGATTGATCGGCGCGTCGGTCTGCACATAGCGATAGCGGCCGTCAGAGGAGGTGCGGATCGCGCTGACGATGCCGGACGTCACGGTCTGACCGACCTGAAAGGGGTTGCCGATGGCCACGACATAGTCACCGACCTCGGTGCGTCGCGCCTCGGCAAGGGGAAGCTGGCGCAGGTCACGCGCCGGGACCCTGAGTACGGCAAGGTCGGTGCGCGGATCGCTGCCAATCAGCTCGGCCTCGACCCTGCGATTGCCGATGCCGACCGCGATGGCGCGGGCATTGGCGATCACATGATGGTTGGTGACCACTAGTCCGCGCGCCGCATCGACAACGAACCCTGACCCTGCCGACACACGCGGGGCCAGCGCCTCGTCAGGAACGCCCATGAACAGGCGGTAGTAGGGGTCGCGCATCAGAGGGTTCTGCAGGTGCGGCGAAGCCTGAAGAACAGCGATGTTGACGACCGCCGGAGACACCCGCCTCACAAGCGGCGCCAGCGTGAGTTGATCGACCGGAACGGGCTTATCCGATACGGGCGCGGCCGCAGCCTGCGCTTGCCGGTGCTCGAATAATGTCGTCACCGCGGCGCCACCGGCAAAGCTGCCGAGCCCGCACATCGCAAGGAGCGCGAGGGTGAAGCGACGTGAGCGCCCGGATGAAGCCGATCCCCGGTTCACGATTACACCTCCCATTGGAAACCAGCGCTATACGCGCCCGTCCAGGCCGTGGACAGAAAAGACGGGGCCGGCATGAAAGCCGGCCCCGTCGATCGTCAGTAATCCATCGCCGGCATCGGCGTGGCCTTTTCCTCCTTCGGCAACTCGGCGACGAGCGCTTCGGTGGTGATGAGGAGCGAGGCGACCGATGCCGCATCCTGCAGTGCGGTGCGCACGACCTTGGCCGGATCGATCACGCCGGCCTGGACGAGATCCTGATACTCGCCGGTCGCGGCGTTGAAGCCCCAGTTATAGTCGTCGCTTTCGAGCAGCTTGCCGACGATCCAGGCGCCGTCCTCGCCGGCGTTGTCGGCAATCTGTCGCGCCGGCGCGCGCAAGGCGCGACGGACGATGTCGATGCCCGACTGTTGATCGTCATTGGCGGCCTTGAGCCCATCGAGGGCTTTCAGCGCGCGTAGCAGCGCGACGCCGCCACCCGGCAGAATGCCTTCCTCAACCGCGGCGCGGGTCGCGTGAAGCGCGTCATCGACACGGTCCTTCTTTTCCTTGACCTCTACCTCGGTGGCACCGCCAACCCGGACAACGGCCACGCCTCCGGCCAACTTGGCGAGACGCTCCTGCAGCTTCTCACGGTCGTAATCCGACGTGGTGGCTTCGATCTGCTGGCGGATCTGGGCGACGCGGCCATCGATATCTGCCTTCTGGCCCACCCCATCGATGATCGTGGTATTGTCCTTGTCGATCGACACCTTCTTGGCTCGGCCCAGCATGTTGATCGTAACATTCTCCAGCTTGGTGCCCAGCTCTTCGCTGACGACATTGCCGCCAGTGAGGATCGCGATATCCTCGAGCATTGCCTTGCGGCGGTCACCGAAGCCTGGGGCCTTCACCGCTGCGATCTTGAGGCCGCCCCGCAGCTTGTTCACCACGAGCGTGGCGAGAGCCTCGCCTTCCACATCTTCCGCGATGATGAGGAGTGGCTTACCGGACTGCACGACCTGCTCAAGCAGCGGCACCAGTGCCTGAAGGTTGGAAAGCTTCTTCTCGTGGATGAGGATGTAGGGATCGTCCAGTTCGACCTTCAGCTTCTCCGCATTGGTGATGAAGTAGGGCGAAAGATAGCCGCGATCGAACTGCATGCCCTCAACGGTTTCCAGTTCGGTCTCCAGGCTCTTGGCTTCCTCGACGGTGATGACACCTTCGTTGCCTACCTTTTCCATCGCTTCGGCGAGGATGCGTCCGACCTCTGTATCGCCATTGGCGGAGATAGTCGCAACCTGCGCGATTTCGCTGTTGGCGCTGACTTTCTTCGCGTGTGCTTCGAGATCCTTCACCACCGCGCCTACCGCGAGGTCGACACCGCGCTTGATGTCCATCGGGTTCATGCCCGCGGCGACGGCCTTGGCGCCCTCGCGCACGATCGCCTGGGCCAGAACGGTGGCGGTGGTGGTCCCGTCACCAGCCTTGTCGTTCTGCTTGCTGGCCACTTCGCGCAGCATCTGCGCGCCCATGTTCTCGAACTTGTCGGCCAGTTCGATTTCCTTGGCGACCGTTACGCCGTCCTTGGTGATGCGCGGCGCGCCGAAACTCTTGTCGATCACGACGTTGCGGCCCTTTGGGCCCAGCGTCACCTTCACTGCGTTGGCGAGCGTATCCACGCCGCGCAGCATCCGATCACGCGCATCCGACGCAAACTTCACTTCCTTGGCAGCCATCTGCCTTGCTCCTTTCTATCAATGTCCTTTCTGAATGTTCGAGATGAGGGCGGCCGATCAGGCCGCCTGCTTGAGCGGCACGACAGTGTCGATCACGCCTAGGATGTCGCTCTCCTTCATGATGAGCAGATCCTCGCCGTCAATCTTGACCTCGGTGCCGGACCATTTGCCGAACAGGATACGGTCTCCGGCCTTGACCGAGAGTTCGACAAGCCGACCGCTATCGTCGCGGCCTCCGGCGCCGACGGCGACGACTTCACCCTCCTGCGGCTTTTCCTTCGCGGTGTCGGGGATGATGATGCCGCCCGAGGTCTTTTCCTCGGCTTCGATGCGGCGGACGACCACACGGTCGTGCAAGGGGCGGAAATGCATGCAAAACCTCCAGATGCAAAACATGATGTGATGGCCCTGGCCGTTCACATGAACGACAGGTTTCACGAAGCTAGGACGTGATATTTTTCCATTCAAGGGCCGGAATGAAGTTTTTTGGCACTCTCATGCATAAAGTGCCAATTCGTTTGTTTTGGGTCGCTTAGGAGCCAATCTGTTCTTGACGCGACTCATCTTCGTACCAAAATTGCCAAGCGCGGCGCCTCGCCGCACTCGTGAAAGGAGCGACATCAGGAAAGGAGGCAACAGCCATGTCGCAGCCATTTTCCCGTTTTCTGCATCCCTTCGAGGTTGCGCACCATCCAAGCCTGGAACCGGAAGTGAAGCGCGCCATTCTCGCTTCGTGGGCATCCGACCGTTCAGCGGTGAGGGATCAGCCAGCGATGCGAAAGCCACCAGGTGCCCGGCAGGCAGTGCCTGTTGACGATATTTTCGAGGCCATGCGCACGCTGGACGAACGACCGGATCACCGCAGATCGCTACAATGAGCGACCGCGCGTTCTTGAGGCAGTTGGAGGGTTACGGCTTGACGACGGCGGAAATCCATTATTACCGGCCCGACGCGCCCTCGCTGCTGCAACTGTTCATCTGGCAGGAATATGACCTAGCGCCGGATTTTCCAGTGCTGTTCGATTTCATCGACCATTGGAACCGTGAGATCGAGGCGGCGCTGCATTCCATCCGCATCGCACACGATCATCTGGTCCGCCCGGCGGAATGGCGCGCGGCGCGAGGCGAGTTCCGGCTCGATTGAACGACCGCATGCGAAAAGGCCCGCCACCCGGTTCGCACGGGTGGCAGGCCTTTCTTTGGCGTCCGCTTCAGGCGGCGGCTTCGCTCTTGCCAGCCTCGCGCTTGCGCAGACGCAGCCCGAGCGCGATCAACACACCCCCGGCGAACAGCGCCCAGACGGCAATCATCGTCCCCACGGAGAGGATGGTCGCGACCGGGTGCAGCCAGAGGAACGCCCAGACACCCAAGCCAAGCAGGATCGACAGCGCACCGGAGAGACCCAGCAGCCATTCGCCCTCGATTTCCTTGCGCAGCCGGATCGCGGCCGCGATCTCGAAGGCGCCCGTCAGCAACGCCCAGGCGATCACCATACCGAGCGTCACGAGCGCATAGCTGACCACGGCGAGGCCAGGCAGGATCACGAAGATCACCGCGCAGGCGATCCCGACCACGCCCCGCAGCAGCGCGCTCCACCAGCGCTTTTCCTTGCGCGAAGCGCGGCGGACACCGGCAATCAAAGACAGAATGCCGTCCGCGCCGGCATAGGCCGCGAACAACAGAGTGAAGGCGAACAATGCGTTCGCCGGGAACAGGAACGCCGTGACGCCGAGTGCAAGCGCAAGGACGCCGCGCAAGATGAATCAGGCGGGATGACGGGTGGTCAGCACCGGCTCAGACGGGTTGTCCCGCTCCGGTTCCGGGAGCGGGAGAGTAACGGATGATGCAGTCATCTTCTTCTCCCTTCACCATTGGTATGCCGTTGGTTGTGATCCCCGGGCCAAGCCCGCACCATATAGGGCAATCCCTGGCGCATGCAGTATCCAACCGCCGCCTCCGCGTTGGGAAAGCGCAGTCCAACATGGACGAGAGGATCGCTGCCACCTGTCCACCCGGTCAGCGGGTCGGCGAACGCCGGCGCCCTCGGCTCGAACCGCAGCCGCCACTGGTCGCGCTGCTTGCGCGGCACGCGATCGCCGAGCAATCGGATCGGCTCGATGATCGCGTACGCGTCCGGTGGGAAAGTGCTTCCCCATGCCGGATGAGCAGCGCGATTGTCATTCGCCGTCGGCTGCCGCGGTACGTGACCGTCACGGTCCGGCCCGGGGCTCACGCCCCGGGCCGAGGGATCAGGCTGCTTTCGCGTTGACCGGAATGCGCCGGACATTTTCATTGGCCTCCGCAGGCCGGGGCAGCGTGACGGTGAGCACGCCGTTCCGGAAGCTTGCCTGCGCCTTGTCGCGCTCGATCCCGCGCGGCAGGCCGATGCGTCGCTCGAAACGGCCGTAGCTGCGCTCCGAATAGCCGCGCTTCTTGTCCTCGACCTCGGCTCGCTTCTCGCCGCGCAGCATGAGGACGCCGTCCTCGACCAGGATATCGATGTCCCTCTCGTCGAGGCCGGGCAATTCCGCGGTGATGCGGATTTCGGTGTCGTTCTCGTCCAGTTCCACCTGCGGCCAGCTCGCCGTGCGGCCCAAGCCGGCGAAAGCGGGCACGCCAAAGCCACGAAAAACGTCGTCGAACAGCCTGTTCACCTCACGATGGAGCGAGAGCAGGGGATGGGACTCCAACGCCGCTTCCCGCTCGGGTTCGACCGTCGCGGGCAGCCGGTTCTCCTGCCGGCTCCAGGGAATCAGATCACGCAATGCCATGATATTCATCTCCTTTTCTGGCTGGAATTGGCATGACCCGCCGGCCCGCCCGAAGGCAGCGCCGGCAAGTCACTTTTGTCTATGGATCAGGCCGCTTCGAGCGCCTTTTCCGTCGGCGCCTCGATCCGGTCATTGACAGGCGCACTGCCGCCGATCGCGATGCGACGCGGCTTCATCGCTTCAGGCACGACCCGCTTCAGCGCGATGCCGAGCAAGCCGTTGTCGAAGCTGGCCTCGCCCACCTCGATATGGTCGGCAAGCTGGAAGCGCCGCTCGAACGCGCGCGTCGCGATGCCACGGTGCAGGTATTCGCCCTTGCCCTCGTCATTGGCGCGCTTGCCGGTGACGGTGAGCTGGTTCTGCTGCGCCACCACCTCGATTTCGTCGGGGCGGAAGCCAGCCACCGCAAGCGTGATGCGATAGCTGTCCTCTCCCTCCTTCACGATGTCGAAGGGCGGATAGCCATCGGCTGCGTCGCCGCGCATGCCGGTCTCGAGCAAATCGAACAGACGATCGAAGCCGACCGTGGAACGCCGATAGGGCGTGAAGTCAAAGTTGGTTCTCATTTCCAAATCCTCCTAAAAGCGATCTGGGCATGAGCTGCGCCGGTAAAGGAGAGCCGACGCCCTCTATGTCCCACCGGACCCGAACGCGGCGCCCGGCAAGGATGAGTTAGAAGCTGATTTTCCGGTTTCAAGACCTTCGGAAGCAATCGACGCGGCTCATCCGATCACGGCGCCGCAATGCACTCTCAGATCGTCGGAACCGTTCCACCATCGACCCTGACCTCCGCACCGTGAATAGCGGAAGCGCGGTCGGACGCGAGGAAGGCAATCAGTTCCGCCACCTCCTCCGGCCGCGCCGGTCGGCCGATAGGGATGCCGCCCAGCGCGTCGAGAATACTCTGGCGCGCCTCGTCCTCGCTTCCGCCGGCACTGGCGGCGATCCGCTTCACCATCGCCTCGGCTGCATCGGTGTAGATCCCTCCTGGCGACACCACGTTGACGCGAATGCCCTTGGGTCCCAGTTCTTTGGAGAGAGCCTTGCTGTATGTGACCAGGGCCGCCTTCGCCGCGGCATAGGCTGTCGTGGAGTCATGCAACGGCAGGGTGCGCTGGATCGAAGCGGTGTGAACCACCGCGCCGCTGCCGCGTCGAACCATGGCGGGGAGCAACGCCTTATCGAGCCTTACCGCGCTCATCAGGTTGAGATTCAGTTCATGCGCCCAATGCTCCTCACCGAGCGCCGCGAAGCCGCCGCCCGGCCACGCCGAGCCACCGAGCAGATGAACGATGATGTCGACGTCGCGGAGGCGCTCCAACGCGGCCGCGGCGAATGCAGCCACGCCCGCTTTCGTGCCGAGATCGGCTGCCAGAAAGCTCTCGGGCGGCACATCCACTGGCCGCTCGGACCGGGCGGCCGTGAAGACACGCGCGCCGCCCGACAGAAACCGCCGCAAGGTGGCAAGGCCAGTCCCCTTGGTTCCGCCGGTGATAACCACCGCTTTTCCGGCAAACTCCGCTGGATCGATCGCCGTCATCAGCCGATCTCCAGTTCTGCGATACGGCTATCCCGAAGAAGGAAAGCGAAGTTGAGCGTGACCGGGCTGCCTTTGAAGTCCCCGGCTACCCTGGCGGAAACCTCATGTCGGTCCCCATCGGATTCAATCGACAAAGGCGTGCTTATCGCCTTGCTTCCGACGGTGGCGTCCCCGATCCACGCCCGGATCGCCGCCGTGCCCCGAAGCTCCTTCTTTTCGTCACGGACGATGGCGTCATTCGCAAAGGGTGCGAGCATAGCCTCCACGTCAAAGTCCGGATTGCCGTTGAAATAGGCCTGAATGGGAGCGGGAAGTGCAAGCGCCATCATCTGCCTCCTGCGCTATCGGGTTGATCAGAAGAAAGTTGGCGATAAGCTCCGAAATCGGCAAGAACGAACCAAAAAGTAAGGTACAGACCTTTGGGTAAGAGACCGGATTATGCGGCGGATTCCGCTGCAGGCAGCGTGCAGAATCTGTTGCGCATTCTCGAAGGCCGCTGGAAACTGGTCATCCTGTTCCAGCTGTTCGGAGGCAAAATCCTGCGCTTTTCCGAACTGGAGCGGGCTATTCCCGGGATTTCGCAGAAGATGCTGATCCAGCAGTTGCGGCAACTGGAGAAGGACGGTGTCGTCGAGCGCATTGTCCATCACGAGGTGCCGCCGCGCGTCGAGTACCGACTGACCGCTTGGGGGCAGGCGCTATGTCCCGCTCTCGACGCTCTGCTTGTCTGGGCCGAAGCGGCGCCCGATTATATCCGCAGCAAACTGATCGTGGCGGATGCTGATGACAGCACAAGATAGCCTCGCCTTTTCTGCCATCCGGGCTCGCAATCATCAACCCGATGGTGGCGATTATGGCACGCCAGGACGTGAAAGGCGTTAGACGGCCATGATGAAGAGCCTCATCGTCGCCCATCGTGACCGCGCCCGTCTTCAGGAGATCCTCGGTATTGCCTCACGCTTCGGGCTGGGCGTGCTGCTCAAGAGGCTGGGCCTGGAGCGGGTGGGAAGCGTGGAAGGAGAAGCAGGGGAAGACCTGCCGCGGCGCGCGCGACTGGCGATCGAGTCATTGGGCCCGACGTTCGTGAAGCTCGGCCAGATTCTGGCTACGCGCGGCGACCTGCTGCCGCGGGAATGGATTGCCGAGCTGGAACAGCTTCACAGCCGTGCGCCGACCCTTTCGTTTGAGGAGTTGCGCGCTGCGGTCGAGGAAGTGCTTGGGGAGCCGCCTGAAACGGCGTTCGCCAGTTTCGACCCCGAACCGCTTGCCGCCGCGTCCATGGCGCAGGTGCATCGCGCAACCTTGCACGACGGCCGCGAAGTGGTGCTGAAAATCCGCCGGCCGGGTATCCGCCCCCGCATGGAGGCGGATTTGCGGCTGATCGCACAGCTCGCGGCTGTCGCGGAGGCCGCGAGCGCCGAAGCGCGCCGGTTTGCGCCTGCCGCCATGATGCGTCAGTTGGCGGAAGCAGTCCTCGAGGAGTTGGACTTCACCAACGAAGGCCGCAACGCCGACCGGCTGCGAGCCGATTTCGCACACGAGCCGCGAGTGCTCGTGCCGGACATCCATTGGAGCTGGTCCTCCGAGATGCTGCTGGTGATGGACTATGTCGACGGCACGCCGCCACGCGGCGGCGATATTCTGCGGGCGGCCGACATCGACCCGGCCGCGATCGCTGCGCTTGGCGCAGACACCATACTCGACATGGTCCTCATCAACGGCCGTTTCCACGGCGATCCTCATCCGGGCAATCTTCTGTGCCTGCCCGACAACCGCATCGCCCTTCTCGATCTCGGCATGATCGGTCATGTCTCCCCGCGTCGGCGGGAGGAATTCATCGCATTCGTCCAGTCCCTCAACGGCGGGGACCCCGCGCAGCTCGCCGACGTACTGGCCGGCTGGTCGGCAGGAAGCGGAGTTCCGCCCGAGCGCGTGCAGGTGGCGGCCGAACGGTTGGTCGCCCGCCACGGCGGCGGCCGCCTCGTGTTGAGCGCGATGGTCGCCGACTTCCTTCCGTTGATGCGCGAGGAAGGGATGACGATGCCCCCCGATCTGCTGCTGATCTTCAAGGCGCTGGTGACGATCGACGGAGTCCTTTCGGCGATCCAGCCCGGTTTCGACCTTTCGGAAGCGATGCAGCGCTCGTCGCTGCGGATCGCCAGAGCCCGCCTGTCTCCGGAGCATTGGGGGCCGATCCTTCAGGCATTCGTGTGGGAACTCGCGAAGATCGGCGACGATGCGCCACACCTCGTGCGCGCCGCGATCCGCCGCCTCGAGACGGGCCCTACGACTGGCCCTCCACCGGATCAGCTTGCCGCATTGTCCATGGCGGGACGCTGGATCGCCGGCGCCATAGTGGCTGGTGCAACAATCGTAGCGGCGGCCTTGCTGTTGAGATAGATTCGCCGCGCCTTGCCTTCTCCCTGTTCCGGGACCTGCCTGACCCCGAAACCCAGTCGACCTTGCAGGCGAAATATTCATGCGTTTCATTGACTTCAGCTCCTGGCAGAGCACTCTGCTGACCTTGATCGGCTTGCGGTCTTCGGTGATCAGCATGGGAATCCGCATGATCATGATGTTCACGATCCAACAGCGGCGGGAGATCGCAGCACGCTTCCCTGGTTCAACGCGGCTGCATTCGCTCGCCGAGCGCTTGAGATTTCTATTAATAACTTCCAGGTAGCCTGCGGGCTTAGATTATTCGACCGCTGCGTTGTCGACGCAGCCGTTGCGATCAGAGCCGCCAGCGGCGATTGCCCGACTTCCGCGATAGATCGCTTGCGCTACGATAAGCTTTTCCTCGCAGCCCACGGCCTAAGATTTATATATGCGATGACGACCGTCGCCACTGCCTGGAGACGGCGGACAGGTCGAAAGGCAGCGCTTGGAAAACGACCGAGCGCTTGCAGGAGTACCGGTCAGCCCTCCTCGGGCAGTTCATGCGCGACGAAATCACGCGGCAGAGATGCGCGCGCATAACGAGCGGATAAACGAATTGGCGAAGCCGATCACGGATATCGTCACGCATGTCGACAACGGCACCGCCTTTCCGCTGGCCGACGGCGAGATGGATTTCCACAACAGCTTCCAGCTTCGATCGTCTGTGCGGCACATTATCTGTCCGCTGCAGGTCTTCGCACTCGCGAAACGCTTCATGGCCGACAACCCCGGCCACAAAGGCAGACGGATTAAGTTCAACTGACGGTCAGCTTCCGATAAACCCGGAATCATGTCGCAACCGCAAAGCACCTTCTCCAAGACAGATCGGCCGGCACGGTTGGCTGTCCTGGCTACTTTGGCCCCACCAGTGCCGCAAACAAACGGTCTATGGTTAGCTGAAGGTCCTGAACGGCCAGGTTCTCGGCGTATTTTGGCAGTCCGAGCGGCAAGCTCATACTCTCATGCATCGCAGAGGCTTCCGCATCGGTCAGAAGGCCTCGCTTCCTCAGAATGCTCGCCAGGCTGAGTATGCCATTAATCGCGGACACATCCGAAGCTTCGTGCGCTTCGACGAGATCCTTCTCGGTGAGGTCGGGATTATCTGTCATCGCGTAGCATTGCGCTCCCGACATCGATCCGACAAGCCCGATTAATTTCTGAGGGCCCACCCTCAGTCTGCGCGGGAAGGAAACACCGCTCGATCTCCGTGCTGATCCGAGCCGGGGTTCTCGTCGATGCCTCGATACAGCACCAGCGCGACTGGACCTCGGCGATGACGTCTCTGTCTCGCTGGAACAGGGTCTCGAAGAAAGCGCTTTCTCGCCGAACCCTGCCCAGCCTGACATGTGCGGTTACCTGATCGTGCAGGAATGCCGGTTTGCGGTAAGAAATCTCGTGCTCCAGGGCGATCCAAAGATAGGCCTCGACCGCATCGGATGGCGCAACGCGTCACCAGTGCGCAATGACGGTCTCCTGCACCCAGCGCTGTTGACGTGTCCCATGAAATCGATGTCGTCGTCTCTTATGCAAACG
Source organism: Novosphingobium sp. CCH12-A3 (assembly GCF_001556015.1). Taxonomy (NCBI): domain Bacteria; kingdom Pseudomonadati; phylum Pseudomonadota; class Alphaproteobacteria; order Sphingomonadales; family Sphingomonadaceae; genus Novosphingobium; species Novosphingobium sp. CCH12-A3. The sequence continues at coordinate 13,377 of NZ_LSIA01000150.1, forward strand.
TCCACAGTGTGAAGATGCGGCGGAGTCATGGCTGGTGAAATAGCAGGATCATGATGACATTGAAGTGTTGGCTGTGCACGAAAATCGCCGCACTTTCGAGGGACCGCTAAGGTGGTCATTCCACCTTCGCAATTGACTTTCCTACGCGTATCGTCCATATGCATCAACGCTAACGTCGCCTGCGACGGAATTTGATACCGCATTAGCGGCTCTCTCCTTCCATTCCACGCTTCCAGCTCCTCCTGCGCTTTTGCGGGCGGGAAAACTGTTTTCGTGAAAGGAAACAATCATGACTATCGGCACTGTCAAGTTCTTCAACGCCGACAAGGGCTATGGCTTCATCGCGCCCGACGGCGGCGGCAATGACGCTTTTGTTCATATCAGTGCGGTTGAACGTGCCGGCATGGGCACCCTTCAGAAGGATCAGCGCCTGAGCTATGACATCGAGAATGATCGCAGCGGCAAGCAGTCTGCTGTGAATCTCGAAGCAGCCTGAGGCTGAGCGGCCGGGGACCAGACGTCTCCGGCGGCAATACCGAACAGTTTTTCCGGACGGTGCGCCACGCGCCCGTTCGGTGAACTGCTCCCACCGCAGATATTGCGGGACGTTCTGAGGCCTTGTTGGCCCGCTCGTCCTGGCTCCGCATAACCGTGGGCGATCTGCGACATCTGGGGCTTTCCTCTCTCGCGTGCAACGCATGTTGAGAGGTCATAATTATCTCACGGAGACCGGCGATCGACAGACGCGAAAGCGCTCTCGCCCGGGTTCTCCATCATTTCAGACGCGTTATGCGCGCCAAGGATTTCCATGTTTTTCAAGACTATCGCCCGTTCACCTCATTTCACGATCCCCCATCAAAGCTTCAAGCGCAACGCTGCCGATACGTCTGGCCGCCTGACGCGCGACGAACTTCAGCGGATCGTGGCCAAAATGGTGGGCTAAATTCCCGGTCCTTAGGATGGAGACGATCAATGGCTGCAAACAGCGAATTCTATCTGGCCCGCGCGGCGCAGAGCGCCAAAGAGGCCTCCGAGGCTATCCTCGATAACGTCCGGGATCGTTGCCTGCGTTCTGAGAAGGCCTGGCAGGCCATGGCTGATCAACTTCTCTGCAGCGAGGCCAGCCGCAAGAAACAGGCTGACGAAAAGGCTACCCTGCAGGCCTTAGCATAGCAGCGAGCGCCAGAACTTGATTCATTCGGCTAAGCGTGCGGCCCCGCTGGTATTCAGGAACCCTCGAGAGAGCCTGGAGTTTTCTGAACATGGCCTGACAACGCGCCGCGAAGGGGGAGAGATGCCAGATGATCGGTGCGACCGATCCTGAGAAGCTTGAGCGGGGTATTCTGGCAACGATTGCCGATCCCACCTTTCCTTGCGTCGGCGCCAAGTCGGCAATGGCGCGCGGAACCCTTAAAGTCGTCCCTTGTATATCGCTTAACAGCAACTGGGATGACCTGCGGATCCACGCCGAGCTAATGCAATGGGCAGCCGACTACCGGTGCGATCCAGAAGGTCTACGTAGCCTAGCGGTCGCGTTTGAGGGACCACTCGACCTCACCGAAGCCGCGTTCGAAAAGGCAATGTGGGAGCGCATCCAGTCATGCGCCGACAAGGATCATTGGCTGGGTCAGCCCTTCGACCATCGCGTCAGCGCAGACCCTGATGACCCGCACTTCTCGCTGAGCTTCGGAGGTGAGGCGTTCTTTGTCGTTGGTCTCCACCCCAATGCCTCGCGGCCGGCGCGGCGATTTCCGACGCCTACCCTAGTGTTCAACCTCCACGACCAGTTCGAGCGCCTTCGCGAAGAAGGCAAATATGAGCGGATGCGTGAGCGGATCATCGAACGTGACAGCGCCCTTGCCGGGGAGCCCAACCCGATGCTCGCCCGGCACGGTGAGACTAGCGAGGCCCGCCAGTACAGCGGCAGACAGGTGGGTCCGAACTGGACCTGCCCCTTCAGGGATCCACGCGAATGACAGAGACGGTCGAAATTCCGCCGAGAAGCGGGACTGCCTTTTTGCTACCCGCGGGAGCGACGCTGACCGTAATCGATCCCTGCGGCGAGCAAGTCAGCGATCTGGTCGCATTCGCGCAAGCCGACGTGCGCGAGGTTATCTCGAATGGCCGGACGTTCGACTATGAGGAGTCGATGGTGCTGACCACCGGCAATCGCCTGTGGTCGAACAGGTCACGCCCGATGCTGGAGATCGTTCACGACATGGTGGGGCGGCACGATTTTCTGCTCACGCCGTGCAGCGAAGCGACGTTCCGTCACTTCTACCCCGGCAAACCGTTGCATCGCGGCTGCCTCGGCAATCTGGCCGAGGCGCTGGCGCCCTATGGGATAGCAGGTGACAGTATTCCGACCGCCTTCAATATCTTTATGAATGTTTCCGTCGATGGCGAAAGTGGCCGCTTGCGGGTCTTGCCACCGCTTAGCAAGGTCAATGACAGTATCCGGTTTCGGGCGCTGATGGATCTGGTCATCGGCATGACCGCCTGCTCGGCCTATGATTCAAACGCCGGAAGTTTCAAGCCGATCCAATATGCTGTCACACGGGATTGAAAGCGGCCGCCCACCCATGATGCGAACGTACTGCGGCTATGCGGCGCTGGTTCCCGACGTTTCCAGTCTTTGGTTTTCCAGCGCGGTCTGAACCTTCTGCTCGAGCCGCGCGCGCGGCGTAGCGGCATGGCGCAAGCGCGTGGTGCGATAACGCACACCACCCAGAAAGAGCCCGGTTCCCAGCGCCATCCACGACGTGACGGCACGCTCGGCGAGCCAGACGGGCGCCCAGAAGGCGCTGCTTGGCGCGAAGGCTGTTCGTCCGCCGGCTTTCCGTCTGCCGAGTTCGGCGACAGCCACGCTGCCAGCAGCCGCGGCGCCCAGCGCGAACGGTCCACCGACAAGAGAGAGCAGCAGACCGCCTGGAAGCAAGGCGAGCTGCGCTGCAAAGCGCGCCGGGCGCGCCCACTCGTCATAAGCCTGCCGAACCCGCTGCGATAGGAAATGCCGCGCCGGTGGCGGGCGACGCTCAACAAAGAGATCGAGCGGCACCGCCTCCCGTCCGCCCGCGGCCCTGACGGTGCGGACCATTTCAAGGTTCTCGAACAGGACGTCGCCAGAGTAGCCGCCCGCGTCCAACAGGATGGAGCGGCGTACCCCAAGGGTGCCAGGCCAGTCGCCGCCCGCTAGACGGTTTAAAAGGCTTCGGGCGGTATCCCAGCGCGCATGCCATGGCAGAGGACGGAAGATATTCTGCGGGCGCACGACCTCATGGGTGTGCAGAAGGGCGAGCATCCGTGCGAGCTGCGCCCGGCGATAGCGCACGTCATCGTCCGCAACGATGACATGCTCATGGCGTGCGGCCCGGACGCCGGTCATGACCCCGCCGACCTTGCCGTTGGTTGTCCGGTAGGCCGGGCGAATATGGCGCACCGCACCTGACCAGGCGCGGGCATGCGCATCGAACACCTCCCCGGGCGAGCCGTCGACCACGATTACGTCTTCCATCACGCGGCCCAGCCGCTTCAGATAACCAGTCAGGGCGCGCAGCTGCGGCGTCGCGGCAGCGATCGGAAGGACATAGCTGGCGTGGAACGGCGCACGAGGTAAGGACACCGCTATGTGCCCTTGGCGTCGAGGTCGACCAGCGCTTCGCGATCCCAGAAGCGCAGAGCCCGGCAAGCCTCGATGAACGTTGCGGTATCGCCCTTCGCGCCGAGCGCAATGCAGGCTTCATCGAGATCGTTCGCGATTCCGGCCTTCTCAAACAGCGCCATGACCTCTGACGAGTAGCCGATGAACTTGCAGTGGGCGAAGGCGTCGGTGACGAAGTCCTTCGCCGTAGCATCCCCGGCCAGCAGCGCCGCGCCTTCTTCCGACGCGATCACCGCGACCGCGTCATAAAGCACCGAAGGTCCGCCATCGATTTTCTGATCCGCGGGAATCTTGGTGCCGTCCGACAGGGTCGCGCCGCCAATCTTCGGGGCGATCACCTCGTAGACGGCCTTTTCCTTCTCCACCGCCGACACCAGCGCGTTGAACAGCGCGGCGTCGGCTCCGTCGGTGACGAGGATACCGAGCTTGCGGCCCTCGAAGCTGTCAGGGCCATTCCTGACGATGCTGAGCGCATCGGAAGGGGGAAGATCCTCGACAACCGGACTTGCCGCCTTCGCGGGTTCGGGAAGCTCCAGGCCCAGCCCATCGGCAACGGTGGCGGCAAGCTCGGCGTCGATATGGATCAGATGCGAAACCACGCGCGAGCGGATGTCGGGACGCTCGCATTTGCTCAGCTCGAACACCAGCGCATCGCCGATATGCTTCTGCTCGATGGGCGTCTGGCTGATGAAGAATTGCCGCGCCTGGCTGTAATGATCGGCGAAGCTTTCCGGGCGCAGCCGCACCTTGGGACCGGCTTCTTCGCTCGCAAAAGTACGGAAGCCGCGAACCGGGTCCTCGCGCGGTCCACCATCGGCGCCCCAGCTATTGGGTTCGTAGTTGGCGCGGCCGACCGGATTGCGCATCGCCATATGCCCGTCCTGCTGAAAATGCGCGAAGGGGCATTTGGGCGCGTTGATCGGGATATGGGTGAAGTTGGGGCTGCCCAGACGTTTCAGCTGCGTGTCGAGGTAGGAGAAGTTGCGGCCCTGCAGCAGGGGATCGTTGGAGAAATCGATGCCCGGCGGGACATTCTGGGTCATGAACGCAACCTGCTCAGTCTCGGCGAAGAAATTGTCGACGACGCGGTCGAGCACGAGCCTACCGATAACGCGGACCGGCACGTCTTCTTCGGGGATGATCTTGGTCGGATCGAGCACGTCGAACGCGAACTTCTCGGCGAACTCTTCGTTGAAGAGCTGCACGCCCAGCTCCCATTCGGGGAAATCGCCGCTGTTGATCGCGTCCCACAGGTCGCGGCGATGGAAGTCGGGATCGGCGCCGTTGATCTTGACCGCTTCGTTCCACGCCACCGACTGAAGCCCCAGCTTCGGTTTCCAGTGGAACTTGACGAAGGTGGAGCGGTCATCCTTGTCGAGCAACCGGAAGGTATGGACGCCGAAGCCTTCCATGAACCGGAAAGACCGCGGGATCGCTCGATCGGACATGGTCCACATGATCATGTGGAAGCTCTCGGGCGTTAGCGAGATGAAGTCCCAGAAATTGTCGTGCGCCGACTGCGCCTGGGGAAACTCCCGGTCAGGCGCGGGCTTCACCGAATGGACGAGATCAGGGAACTTGATGGCATCCTGGATGAAGAAGACCGGGATGTTGTTGCCGACAATGTCCCAGTTGCCTTGCCTAGTGTAGATCTTGACCGCGAAGCCGCGCACGTCGCGCGCGAGATCGAACGAGCCCTTGCTGCCCGCGACGGTCGAGAAGCGCACGAAGGCCGGCGTCTTCTCGCCAACACGGCACAGCACGTCGGCGCGGGTCACATCCTCAAGGCTGTCGGTCAGTTCGAAATAGCCATGGGCGCCATAGCCGCGGGCATGCACGACGCGCTCCGGGATGCGCTCATGATCGAAGTGGAAGATCTTTTCGCGGAAATGGAAGTCCTCGAGCAGAGCCGGGCCGCGCGTGCCATATCGCAGCGTGTTCTGGTCGTCGGCGACCGGGCCGCCCTGCGCCGTGGTCAGCGTTGGAACATCGCCGCCCGCGACCTGATGGGTCTCGCCGCCTGCGCCCTGATCCTCCCCATAGCTGGGCTTGAGGTCCGCACCGGGAGCATCAGGTGCGTTTTTCGGTGATTTGGCGGACTTGTTCTTGCTGGTGGCCATGATGATCCTCTCCATGCTGGACATGGCGGGGAGCGCCGGCATTTTTGCAAAATCAGGAACGCCCTCTTAGGCCCCCGGCCTCATCGGACTTACGCCCGGTGCACCCGAAAGTTCCGCTGCAGCGCTCTCTCGCGAGTCGTTCGCAGATTCACTCGTCCGCCTGAAGCGTATGCCGGTCCTGCTCGCGCAGCCAGTTATGCGCTTTGGTAGCGGCCAGCGCGCCATGCCCCATGGCGACGCTGATCTGGTCGAGCCCTTCCACGACGTCTCCCGCGGCGAAGAAACCCGGCACGCCGCTGTCCTTCTCCGCCCCGGCCGGGACGCAGCCTTCGTTCCTGAGTTCGATGCCGAGCTGTTCCGCCAGTTCCCCACGGGGGCGGCAGCCGAGCGCCGGATAGATCACATCGAATGACAGTGGCGCATCGCGGCCGTCCAGACGAACCTCCATATGGTCGTCGTGCGGCTCCAGCGCCAGCAATGCGCCGGTTTCCACAGCGATGCCGGCGTCCGCCATCTCTGATGCCTGCTCCCTCGAGAGCTCGGGGTGGCTGAGCGGCATGAGGGTGATGTCAACCGAATACTGCCGAAGAAACAGGGCCTCGGCCGCACCGTCGCTGTCGCAGCCGATCACGCCGATTCGGGCGCCGCTATGCTCGTAACCGTCGCAGACCGGGCAGTAGCGCAGGACTCCAGCCTCGATCGCCGCCTCATGGACCTCGTGCGGCAGGTCCACCTGATTGAGCAGGATACCGCTCGCCAGGATCGCCGCGCGGCTTTCCCACGTCTCGCCGATGCTTCCGGTCAGCCTGAACCCCGTGTCGGTCGGTTCGATGCCCGTGACCTTGGCTTCCTTGATTCTGGTACCGAACTCTTCGGCGTGCCGGGTCATGTGCTCGATCAGGTCGGGTCCCTCGATGCCGTCGGGAAAACCGGGCACATTGTGGGTCTTGGGGATGCGCAGCGCCCGGCTCTTGCCGTCATGGATGACCAGAACCTCGCGGCGATAGCGCGCCAGATAGAGCGCGGCCGTGAGCCCGGCCGGTCCGGCGCCGATGACAATCGTCTCGTAGTGATCGGCGGGATCTGTCATAAAGTGCTCCTTCGACATGCATGCTGGGTCGCACCTCCGTAGCCCGACCCTGCTCTGCCGCTGGCGAAACCGCTGCGCCGTGCTCGGGTTCCACTTTCCCGAGGTAGACCTCAGGTGGCGAACCCGGAGGGACGATATAAAGCGATCTTTCGAGGAAAGGGGTTCCGTCCCTCATTAACAGGGCGCCGAGATCGTAAGCTCGAAGGTCAGTCCATTGTCCGTAAACGTCTTGGAATAGCTTCCCTTGAGCTGCCGCTCGATGGTGAGCGAGAGCAGCCGGGAGCCATAGCCCATTTGGGGAACGATGGCCGCGGCAGATCCTCCCGTCTCTTTCCAGATCGCCCGCAATTGTTCACCGTCACATTGGAAATCCAGCGTGAGGAGGCCCGCTGACGCGGCGAGAGCGCCATATTTCGCCGAGTTGCTGGCCAGTTCATGGAAGATCAGCGCAAGCGGCGTCACCATTGCCTCTGCCAGTTCGGCATCGTCGCCTGCAAGGCGGATCCGGCCGTTGCCGTCATCATAGGGTTCCAGCAGCCGACGCACGAGCGCCTGGACGGTTGGGGGCCTATCCGCACCATTGGCGACCGAACGGATGAAGCCATGCGCGCGGTGCAATGCCGACAGGCGCGTTTGAAAGTCCTCGGCGATCGGCGCGACGTCGGGATTCTCCCGCATAGAGAGTGCCACCAGGCCGTTCACGAGCGCGAAGATGTTGCGGATCCGGTGCTCGAGTTCGTTCGCGACAAGCTCCCGCTCTTCTGCCAAACGCTTCTGATCCTCGATGTCAGTCGATGTGCCGTACCAGCGAATGATGTCGCCATCGCGGTCGCGCACAGGCAATGCCATGACTCGCAGCCAGCGAAAGTCGCCCGACCAATGCCGGAAACGATACTCGATATCGTAGGCATTGCCGGTGGCGAGACACTCTCCCCAGACCTCCGCGACGTTCGGCCAGTCCTCCGGATGCACCAGTCGCTGCCATTCATCGTCGGCAACGGCTGCGGGATTGAGCCCCGTGAACTCGGTCCACCGGCTGTTGAAATAATCGTGGCGACCCTGAGCGTCGGTGCTCCACACGATCTGAGGAATGGATTCGACGAGCGCCCTGAACCGCGCTTCGCTCTCGTAGAGTGCATCCTCGACCGAGACCTGATCGGTCAGATCGATCACGATGCCGGTCAGCTTGTCGATCCGTCCCTCGCTGTCGCGCAGCGCGCGGCCGACATCGAGATACCAGCGTTGCCCGTTGTCTCGCGTCAGCACCCGGTATCGGCATTTATAGTCGGCGCCCGTCTGAGTCGACGTTTCGAGGGCGGTGCGAACGGCCCGGCGGTCATCGGGATGAACGAGATCGACGAGACGGTCATTGTCGACCCCTGCGCGGCCGTCCTCGGTCGTCATCCCGAACAGACGGGCGAACCGTTCATCGCAGGTCAGCCGGTTGGTCGCGACATCGATGTCCCAGGTTCCCACCATGCCGCTGGCATCCAGCGCGACGTCGAGGCGCTTCTGCGTATGCTGAAGCTCCCGCAGCGCCGTGACGCGCGCGGTCGTCTCGCTCGCGATCAGCAGAACGCCGGATACCCTTCCGTCGATGTCTGCAACGGGCGTAAAGGAAAGGTCGAACCACGCCGTTGTCCATTCCCCCTTTTGGCACAGTTTCAAGGGCTGGTCGGCGAAGCGGCAGCTTTCGCCCAGGAAGCATTGGTCGATGGCTTCCCGGCAGAAATCGGCGGCTTCGGGAAGAACGTCGCTAATCGGACGCGCGAGCGACCCGTCATAATAGTCGCCGAACAGATCGCGCATCGCATCGTTGTAGGTCAGCAATGCGTCCCTGCCGAGCAGCAGCGCCATGGGCGTCGCTGCAAGCAACATCAGGCGGGCGGCATGTTTGAGCGGATCGTCCCATGACGGGATGGCTCCGGCCGGGGTTGCGCTCCAGTCGAAGGCGCGCATCGCGTCGAGCATGATCGAGGCGCCACGACTGCCGTTCGAGCCGAACCGGGCAAGGATATGTTCAGGCATGACGCTCTCCCTGCAGAACCGGGAGAGAGCAGATGCCGCGCCTTTCCCGGCACAGCCGCCTCGGACGAGATCCGACAGCAACTTCCTGGCAGGATGTTAGCGCATTTTCATATCACTCCAAACGAAACTTACCCGCATTCGGGCAAGAACCGGCTGACCTTCGCGGGTTCGATCATTTCCTGATGCCATCCGGCAGGCTCCGGTCGATACGGGTAATTGTGCGCCAGGCTAGCCGTAGATACTACGCCAATGGCGCACTCTGCCGCTTGGAGCCGTCGGATCCACCATTTTTATGAATTGGTGGGCGGCGACGATCTCGAACATCTGCTCGCTCGCGCCGATGACGCACTTATGCGAGCAAGCGCTCTTCACCCGAAATCCTTGCTTGAGATCTCCGTCGCCTGGCTGCGTTGCGGCAGTTCACCGCGTCCGGTGAGAAGCCTGGCGCCGCGGCCATAGGTGAACCAGGCCCATGACCAGTTCACATAGACCATCATCCGGCTGCGAAAATCCACCAGCAGCATCAGGTGCACCATCGACCAGGCGAGCCATGCCAAAAAGCCCTTGAGCTGGAAGCTGCCGAAATCGGCGACCGCGCGCGATCGACCGATGACCGCCATCGTACCGAGATCGCGATATCGAAACGGCGGGGGCGGAGCGCGCCCGGCGATCCGGGCGGCGAGCAATCTGCCGACATAGCGCCCCTGCTGCTTGGCCACCGGGGCGAGGCCCGGCAAGGGCTTCCCCGAGCCCCCATCAAAACTCGCGACGTCGCCGATCGCGAAGACGCCGGGCCGCCCCGGCACCGAGCAATCCGCTGCGACCTTGATCGCACCGTTGCGCGCAGCTTCTGCCTCGAGCCAGTCCGCAGCGGGTCGCGCCTGCGTGCCCGCACACCAAAGGACGGTCTCGGCCGCGATCCGCTCGTCGGCCAGAACGATCCCCTCTGCATCCACGAGCGAGACGGCCTCGCCCAGACGTACTTCGACTCCGAGCGAGCGCAGCGCCCTAGCGGCATAATCCGGCAGATCTCCGGGAAAAGCGCCCAGAATGTGGTTGCCGGCCTCGCACAGGATGATGCGCGCCGATGCTGGGTCAATATGCCTGAAATCGCGCGCCAGGGTGGTTCGCGCCAGTTCCGCGATGGTGCCCGCGAGTTCGACGCCCGTGGGGCCGCCTCCGACGACGACGAATGTCAGGAGCCGCCGCACCTCATCCGGGTCATTGCATTGCTCGGCCCGCTCGAACGCCGCCAGCAACGTCTCCCGGATGGAAAGAGCGTCCTCCAGCGACTTGAGCACCTTCGCGTGGTTAGCCCATTCGCCATGACCGAAGAAGCTATAGGCAGCCCCGGTCGCCAGTACGAGAAAGTCATAGTTTATGGTCCTTCCATCGGCGAGCCGGACGTAACGGGCCTCGGCATCGACCGAGACGACGTCCGCCATCACGACGGTCGCATTGGCATGCCTCCGCAAAAGGACACGGCTCGCCGTGGCGATATCGGCCGGAGACAACGCTGCCGTCGCGACCTGATAGAGCAGTGGCTGGAAGAGATGATGATTGGTGCGGTCGATCAGGGTCACGTCCGCGTCCGCTCGCTTGAGCGCCTTCACGGCGGCCATCCCGCCGAAGCCGGCACCAACGATCACAATCCTGGGACGCATCGAAACTCCTTACAGGCCGCGAAGGCGCGACCGCCTGTCATTGCTGGATCCGGGTCCATTGCTGCGACTTGCACCCGATACGCCCGATCAGACAGCCTCGACCCACGATCGTGTTGTCGTCGACCACGGTTACGGTGCCCGAGAATGTCTGGCCGATGTCGGGAACGAACACCTTGCCGCGCCAGATTTCCGGCTTTTCCAGTTTGAAGTCCCGGAACAGCCGGGATCCCACGAGCGGGTCGGTGCCACCCTTGCGTGCATCGGCCTTGGCCTTGTCATTGGCCCAGATGACGACCGCGCACATCCGGTCGCCGCAAGGCTCAGCGCGGACGTGAACGCTGTTCTGCGGATTTCGCCAGACCCCGAAGGATCGATCGGGTGCGGGCGTGGTCGCGGCTGCGGCCCACGGCATTAGTGTCGCCGCTGCCGCCAGGGCGACCGGATGAAGCCACCTCATGCCTCGCGCGTCCGGGACAGGCGGCGCAGACCCATTCCCAGGACGATCAGGAACGTCCCGCGGAAGAGGAAGCTGATGCCGACCATGGCCGCCAGGAATGCGAGACCGGTCGCCGGATTGGAGAAAAGGAGGAAAGCGCCTAGGACAAAGTCGAGAAGGCCCAGCGCCAGACGCCATCCTCGATCGTGTGTCCCCTTCACTGCTCCGACAATCTGAAAGAGTCCGGAAACCGCCAGCCAGAAGCCGATCGCCCAGACCAGCGACAAGGCGCCGGCAAAGGGGGCAAGGAGGACGAGAAGCCCTGCCGCGATGGCCAGCAGCCCAAGCAGCAGTTCGATCCAGCGCCCCCGCGTCGACAGCGAAGACAGGCCGGAAACCGCGGCCACGACTCCATAGGCCAGCAGCATCGCGCCAAGCAGGAGGCCGGTTGCGAGACCGGTAGCTATCGGGTTGAACAGGGCGAGACAGCCGATCGCCAGGAGGAGCAGACCATAGGCCAATATCCAGCCCCAGGCTGATCGAGAGACTTTCTCGGTTGGGTCGTCCCAGGGCGCATTTGCTGGCATGTCTTCCACCTGTTGTTTGGACCTTGCGATATCACTGCCGCCGACTCGCGACATCGCCGTATAGATTCCGCCCTCTTTATTGCTGCGACGCAAGATCGTCGTCCATCAGCCGTCAGGAAGCTTGTGGCGATGATCGCGTTTCACGGAAAAAGACCTTGCTCGAACGGCAGTTGGAAGAAGCGGCCGATCGCGAGAAGCTTCTCGCGCGGGAAATGCGCCACCGGATCAAAAATCCTTTCTCCGTAGTGGCGGGATCGATCTTCATTGCCGAGAAGGAGGCAGGTTCAGCCGACACCCATGAAGCTGCAAGCGAAATTGGCCTGGCGCATCGAAGGGCTCATGCTCGATCTCCGTTTTCCGCGCTTCGCCCAAGATTAGCGCCGACGTTACGCCCTTTTATTTCCCACCTGTGGCCGCACTTACCGCGATCTGCGCCGAATGTTCTGACCTCATTTCCTGGCCCGGTTTGGCGCAATGCGGACTCGCTTGCCAATCCGCCGCTTACCCCGAGCTATCTCGTCACGGTGATTGATCCCAAATGCAGCTATGAGCGGGTGCTTCGCTTCATGCCTTCTGTCGATGCTTACCGGCCTTATCATAAGCCGCTGCCCGATTGCTCCAACTACACGGTGCCCTGAAGCGCTGTCCTCACCGCGATCATGAGATCGAAGGCCCGCTGCGCTGGCGGCCGAAGGCCCAATTGATCGTGTCGCTGCGCATACAGGGTTGACCCTTCCTTGATGACAAGCATCCAAGCCATCATCCGACCAACTCATCGCGGACGGTCGCCTCAAATCCGCACTGGCTACTACGCTAAAACCGCATTGCGCCGCCTAGAACCGCCTCACCTACGATTTTTGAGAGTGGTGCCCCAAGGCGGACGAAAGCGATGAATATGAATCGCCGCTTCTACTACCCTAGAGCCGCCATTTAACGCAAATGATCGCCTTCCTTCGTCCCCGGATTGCCCCCAGCGCTATGACCTAAAGGAACCGTTTTACTCATCCGTCGAGGAACGATCACCCTGCGGCAAACCATCACATCGAAAGGATTGACCGTCCATGCGGCATTTGCCATGATTTGAATATGGGGATCGCGGTCTCCCCACGAGGCGACAGGCTCAAGAATCGCGTCCTACTTTCAACAAGGACGCATCATGTCTGTTCTCAACACGATCTCACCGGATAAACTCGTTCGCTTGGTCGGTATTCCGACCGGGCCTGTTTTGATCGACGTTCGACCCGAGGAGGAATTCTCGGCCGAACCGCTGCTGATCCCTGGATCGTTGCGAAGGTCCGCCAGCGATGTCAGCGCCTGGGCACGAGCATTCCACGGCCAGTCGGTCGTTGTTGCTTGTCGGGACGGTGGATCGCTGAGCCAAGGCGTCGCCGCCCGGCTGCGCCACGACGGCGTGTCAGCGGAGGCGCTGGAGGGCGGTGTGGCCGGATGGGCGAACTCTGGTCTTCCAATGGTGCCGAACACCGTGCTGCCGCCCCGCGATGCCGAGGGACGGACCGTCTGGGTGACGCGCGGTCGCCCCAAGGTGGACCGGATCGCCTGCCCGTGGCTGATCCGCCGCTTCATCGATCCGAGCGCGATCTTCCTGTTCGTGGCGCCCTCCGAGGTTCAGGGCGTCGCCGAGCGCTTTGGCGCCGCTCCCTTCGACATCGAAGGCGAAGGCGTCACTTGGAGCCATCGGGGTGAGCTATGCACCTTCGACGTCATGGTCGAGGCATTCGGCCTCAGCGGTCATGAGTCACTCAAACGCCTCGCGCCGATCGTGCGCGGTGCCGATACCGGCCGCCCCGACCTCGTGCCCGAAGCGGACGGGTTGCTTGCCGCCTCGCTCGGCCTGTCGCGCATGTATGCCGACGATCAGGAACAGCTCGAGGCCGGGATGCTCCTCTACGACGCCTTCTATCGCTGGTGCCGCGACGCGACCGACGAAACCCATAATTGGGTCTCGCACCAGCCCGCGAAAGCCCGCGCCAAAGCGCAGGTGCGGCCATGAGCGGCGCGGTGACGGAACTGCCCGTAGGCAGCGAAGCAGGCACGCCGGATCACGGCATCACATTTGGTGAAGCCGTGCGCGTCTGGGCGCGGATCGCATCGCTGAGCTTCGGCGGCCCCGCTGGCCAGATCGCGGTAATGCACCGCATCCTCGTCGAGGAGAAGCACTGGATCGGTGAGGAGCGCTTTCTGCACGCGCTCAACTATTGCATGTTGCTGCCCGGCCCCGAAGCGCAGCAGCTTGCCGCCTATATCGGCTGGCTGCTTCACAAGACCAAGGGCGGTCTGGTCGCAGGCGGACTGTTCGTGCTGCCCGGCTTCCTCGCAATCCTGGGCCTCAGTTATCTCTATGTGCTGCTCGGCCATGTGCCGCTGATCACCGGGTTGTTCTTCGGCTTGAAGGCGGCGGTCCTCGCGGTGGTGATCCAGGCGGTGGTGCGGGTCGGATCGCGTGCTCTCAAGAACAACGTCATGCGCGGGATCGCGGCGGCCGCCTTTGTCGCGATCTTTTTCCTCAATGCGCCTTTTCCGCTGATCGTCCTAGCGGCGGGCATCGGCGGCTATGTCGGCGGACGGCTGGGCTTGTCGGCCTTCAAGGGCGGCGGCGGACATGGGAGCGCGGGCGGGAATGTCGTCCATGACCGCGATACCGCGCTCGGCGAAAGCCTGCCGGATCATGCCAAGCCCAACCTTGGCTGGTCGCTCAAGATTTCCGGGACATTCCTGTTCCTTTGGCTCGCGCCGGTCATCGCGCTGCTGGTGCTTCTCGGCCCCGATGACGTGTTCACGCGCATCGCAACCTTCTTCAGCCAGATGGCGATGGTTACATTCGGCGGCGCTTATGCCGTGCTGGCTTATGTCGCGCAGGAAGCGGTAGGCACCTATCATTGGCTCAGGCCCGGCGAGATGCTCGACGGCCTTGGCCTGGCCGAGACGACGCCGGGGCCGCTGATCATGGTCACGCAGTTCGTCGGCTTCCTCGCGGCGTTTCGCGATGCGGGCGCATTGCCGCAATTGGTCGCGGCCACGCTGGGCGCGATCCTGACGACATGGGTGACGTTCATGCCCTGCTTCCTGTGGATCTTCGCGGGTGCGCCGTTCGTCGAGCAGTTGCGCGGCAACCGGACGCTCTCGGCCGCACTCAGCGCGATCACGGCGGCCGTCGTGGGCGTGATCCTCAACCTTGCCGTCTGGTTTGCGATCCACACCTTGTTCCAGGACGTGCGGGTGGTCCGGGTCGCGCGGTTCGCCTTCGACTTCCCGGTTCTGACCTCGCTTTACCTCCCGGCGGCGCTGCTGGCCGCCGGCGCCGCGATAGCCGTGTTCCGGTTCAAGGTCGGGATGATCCCGGTCCTCGCGGCAAGTTCCGCGATCGGTGCGGCCCTCTATCTGTCAGGCGTGGTCCAATGATCCCGCTGCTGCTCAAGGAGATCATGATGAAGCGTATCACCACGTTCGGCCTGTTGGGGCTTCTCGCTCTGAGTTCGCCCGCATTGGCGGCTGAACCCTGGGAACAGGCGGTCGCCACCGCCATCGGCAAACCGGGCGCCGAGATGCCGGGCGGTGTCTATCGCATCGGCCTGCCGCGCAGCGACCTGCATGTGGTGCTCGACGGCGTGACCTTGAAACCGGCGCTGGCGCTCGGCTCCTGGCTGGCGTTCGTACCGCATGGCGGGGGTCAGGCGATGGTCATGGGCGATCTGGTGCTCACCGATACCGAAGTGAATCCGGTGATGGCCAAGCTTGTCGCCGGCGGAATCGAGATCACCGCGCTCCACAACCATCTGCTGCGGAACACACCCCACACCATGTATATGCACATCGCCGGGCATGGCGATCCGGCGCAACTCGCCAAGGTGCTGCACGATGCGCTGGCGCTGAGCGGCACGCCCTTGTCCGCGCCTCCGGCGGCAAGCCCCGCCGCGCCGGAGACGATCGACCTCGACACCGCCGCGCTCGACCGCATCATGGGCCACAAGGGCAAGATCGGCGGCGGCGTCTATGCATTCGGCATTCCCCGTGCCGAGGCACCGCGCGATGGTGGGATGGCGTTACCGCCCGCGATGGGCGCGGCCATCGCCATCAACTTCCAGCCAACCGGCGGCGGCAAGGCGGCGATCACCGGCGACTTCGTGCTGACAGCGTCGGAGGTCAATCCGGTGCTGCGCGAGTTGCGGCAGAACGGGATCGAGGTGACGGCGCTCCACAACCACATGCTCGACGACGAGCCGCGCCTGTTCTTCATGCACTTCTGGGCCAATGACGACGCGCAGAAGCTCGCGCGCGGGTTGACCGCCGCGCTCAGCCATGTCGCGGTCGCGGCGAACTAGGGCGCAGCGATGAAACCCTGGAGGGGATGTGCAGCGGCACTGCTGCTGGCGCTGCCGGGGTGCAGCCAGGCACAACCGACCGATCCGCACTCCCCTCTCGTGCTGGAGCGAACGATCTCGCTCCCCGACACCAGGGGGCGCATCGACCATCTGGCGGTCGATCTGGCGGACCATCGGCTGTTCGTTGCCGAGATCGCCAACGGCACGGTCGATGAGGTCGATCTTGAGGCCGGCAAGGTCATCGGCCGCATCGCCGGCCTTGGCGAACCGCAGGGCGTCGCCTGGCTTCCGGCGACCCACGAATTGGTGGTCGCCTGCGGTGACGGCTCGGTCCGCTTCTATGACACAGAGCTTCACGAGCGGGCGCGGATCGCGCTTGAGGACGATGCCGACAATGTGCGGGTCGATCCGCGCAACGGCCATGTCATCGTCGGCTATGGCAAGGGCGGCCTCGCCACGATCGATCCCGTCCGTCACACGGTTCTCGCCCGATTGGCGCTGCCCGGCCATCCGGAGGGGTTTCGGCTGTCCGGATCGCGCGCCTATATCAATATCCCCGATGACGGCTCGGTGATCGCGGCCGACATCGACCAGGGAAAACAACTGGCACGCTGGCCGACCGGACTGCACCGGCTTAACTTCCCGATGGCGGTCGAGCCGTCAGGCAACCGGATCGTGATCGCCTATCGGCTCCCGGCGGCGCTGGCGACGATCGATACAGCGAGCGGCCAAACGCTCTCCCTCGGATCAGCTTGCGGTGATGCCGACGATCTATTCCTGGTGCGCGATCATATCCTGCTGGTCTGCGGCGCCGGCCATGTCGATGTGATCGGCGCCGATGGACAGAGCGCGTGGGCGCAAACTGCTGGCGGCGCACGCACCGGGCTCTATGTGCCGGAGCTGGACCGATTGTTCGTGGCGGTTCCGGCCCATGGTCATCCCGCCGCGATCTGGGCGCTCAAACTGAATCTCGCGCAGCCCCAGCGCTGAAGCACGGCGGCGTCAGAGATATTTGGCCAGTTCACCCAGCTTAGCCAGTTCGTCGCGCGTCGCCTTGGGCAACGGCCCGACCAGTTCCTCCAGATGATGTTCGATATGATCGCTGACCAGCAGTGTCTTGGTCTTGTCGAGCGCAGCGACCACCGCCTGCATCTGCTGCGCGATCTGGAGGCCGTCCCGGCCTTCGGCAACCATTTCGACGATCTTGGCGAGATGGCCCTGCGCGCGCTTCAGGCGGTTGAGAAGATCGGGATTGGCGGCATGGCTCATGCAAATGTCCTGCTCAATGCGGTAGCGCGATCCATCCGTGAACGGCGACATAGAGGCCGACGATCAGGATGACCCCACCCGAAACATAGGGCGCCTTGCGGACGATCTCGCCAAAACCGCTCCAGCGCTTCGTCACCTGCTTGACGCTGATCGCGGCGATGACGCCCGACGCGACCATGGTGATGGCAAGCCCGATGCTAAAGCACAACACCAGCACGGCGCCCAGCGCGAGCCGCTGGAGCTGGAGGCAGAGCAGCAGCACGGTGATCGCGCCCGGGCATGGGATCAGACCGCCGGTCAGGCCGAACAGGATGATCTGGCCGGTGGTGACATTGCTGTTCGCGAAGCGGCGCCGGATGTCCTCTGCATGGGCCATTTCGTGCGCATCGACAAAGCCGCCGGTCGCAACCTCCAGGCCGCGTTCCTCGGCTTCCTCGAATTCTTCATGTTCATGGTGGTCGTGATCGCCGTGATGATTATGCCCGTGGCCGTGGGAGTGGCCGTGATGGTGCCCATGATCGTGGTGATAGTGTTCGGCTGCAATCTGCTCGCGGCGGGTGCGCCATAGCATCCAGGCGGCGATCACGACGATCAGCACGCCGGATGCGAGCTGGAAATAGGGTTCGGTCGCTTCCGCGTTGAGGCCGCCGAACAGCCACATGCCGCCGAGCGCCACGACCCAGACCACGACCGTATGGGAGAGCGTCGCCGCCAAACCCAGCAGCACGGCCTGGCGCACTGTTCCCCTGACCGCGATGATGAAGGCCGCCATCATCGTCTTCGAATGGCCCGGTTCGAGCCCGTGCAGCGCGCCGAGCAAGATGGCGGTAGGCACAAACAGCCACGCATGGGCGGCGCTTTGTTGAAGCAGGTCTGCAAGAGAGGTCATGGCGTGGCGTTTAGCATGAGCTTTCGCATCATCCCATCCCCCTGGATAGGATATTTATCGATAAACGAACCTTATTGTGTTCTGGAGATTACTCCTCATCGCCTGATGAGCATCGGCGCCCGCTGGCTCAATCTACAAGTAGCGCGAGATTGCCTTGAAACCCTCGATCGCCCTGTTCGAGGGCGATCGGCGGTTCGCGGTGGTGGTCCGCTTGCCGGATGCCCAGCGCGACGATCTTGAAACGCTTGGCGTCATCCCGGTCATGCTGCCGGCGGCCGAAGGCCAGGCTGGTGCTGCCGGCGATTACGGCTTGGACAGCCCGCCTGAAGATCGGTCCCATGCCAAAGGCCAAGTTGGCGACCTCGTAGGCAAACGCAATGCCGGTGCCCGGATGGGCATCGGCATTGTGATCCAGCAAATATCAAGCCGGTCAGACTGCACCGTCCCTTCGGAATGCTGGTCGCGGATACGTAGCCAGAATCTCCGCAATCGATTTGAACTCCATGACCGTCATCGATCGCCGTTGTCACTACGCTGGCGTAGCAAAGGCGGTTTATAGGTCATTTTCGGCGGAAACCAACGGTATGTGGTGACCCGCGATGATGAACACTACATTTACGCTGTAACACCGCCCTAATGCTTGCACATTCGAATCAATTCGGATGGGCCGCCGCCGCAGTCGAGTCTATGACGGAAGAACTTCGACAGTCATGGAATAAGACGATCGTGGCCGCGGTGGCGCAATCGGGCGCGGTGCTCCTTCGCCTCCGGGCAGATTACCAGCAGCCAGTGGCTGTTCAGCCTTGGCACTGGCTTGGGGCGCAGAACCACCGGGGCCGGCCGCGCTCCGTCCACCGCCGCTGGCGACGTTTACCCACCACATACCGGCGTCCGGCCAAGTGATCGTGACCTTGCCCTCGGCATCGGTCGTGAGATCAAGCTGCTGAATGCCATCGCGATAGCGAACGCCACCGTTTACCGCGCTCACGGAAAGGTCGGCCGCCGGCTTGCCATCAAGCAGGAACTGGAAAGTGGCAGCCTCGCCGCTCGCCAGTTCGGTAGGGTGCGTAACCGGAACCATCTCAAGTCCCTTGCCGGTCGGCTTGAAAACCGCGGTGGTCGGCTCTCCAGCGGTCGCAAAGGTCTCGATGCGGCTCGTATTGACCGCGCTCCATACATCGGTCGCCCCGGCGGGCACAGCTTGAGCGAGCGTTGCAGGCGTGGTCCCGCGCGGAAGCATCTTCCGTTCTCCGTTCAGCAGGTAGCTGCCGCTCACCGATTCAGAAACGATTGCGATCTTGTAGGTGCCGGGCTGCACGACATGGACATCGAAAGTCTGACGCAGGCGGCCCTTCGCGCTGTTCTCGACCGCTACCTTGCTGCCATCCGGCGCGAGCGCGAACGGTTCCCAATTCTGCACGGCGTGATCGAAATAATAGAGGTCCGTCGATAGGGCCGCATCGACCGTCAGCCATTCGTCGCCGCTACCGACGAACATGGTCTCGGAAGGAAGCATCCACGACCGGGGCGCTGCCTCGACAGCGATCGGCGCAAGCGCGGCTCCCATGGCGAGGGCCGACAGGATCGACGTGCGGATCATCTTCACAGGCATAGCTCCCCCTTAACGCCGGGCGTTCAGTGAGACGCGGCCAAGCTCGAACTTGCCGCTCGTCGATGCAGTTGCCTGGGTTCCCGACCAGGTGAAGGGCAGACGCACCGCTTCGCGTCCACCGGCCTCGCGTGCTGCTTCGACGACGAGGACATAGTTCCCCGGTGTCAGCGCGGGCATACCTCCCCGACCGGCGGTGAAGCTGAGCGTATGCGATCCGGCCGGACGGGTTGCGCCGCTCACGCCGTCGGCAGGAACACTGAGCATTCGTCCGGCAGCACGCCACCAAAGACGCACGTCGCGCAGCCATTTGGCGCCCGCATTGTTGCGCTTGTCGACATCATAGAGAATGCTGAGGGTCCGGGGAGCGCTGCCCGCCTTCTCCAGCCAGACCGCCACATAGGGGCGATGATATTCGGCAACCGACAATCGCGGCAGCGTGAACGAAAGGTCAATCGTCTGCGCGCCAGCTGGCGTTACCCCAAAGCCGCTTGAGCCGAGAGCCGCCGCAGTCAATCCCGTCAAGCGAAAACGCATGCATATATCCCTGATTTCGATTGCTTCTAAGAAGCCCAAGGTCCAATTCAACATCACCCACGTAGCGCAAACAATTCGCATTCGCAACAAAAGGGACTTGCGTTCATCAATATTGCATCGTCAAATGGGAAGAGCGCATGTTCGTGCACCTTAACTCCGATTGTAAGAACGGCTATTCCATTCAAGACGGCGACCCACAGATGCAGCATGGGCGGGCAGTCCTTCAGCCTCGGCAAGGGTCACGGCTGCACGACCGAGTTCTCGTAAAGCCCGTTCGTCCAGCTCGATAACGCTGGTGCGCTTCATGAAATCAAGCACCGATAGTCCTGAGGCGAACCGCGCCCGGCGCCCTGTTGGCAGGACGTGATTGGGGCCAGCGATATAGTCGCCGATAGCTTCCGGCGTATGCTGGCCGAGAAAGACCGAGCCAGCATGTGCGACACGGTCAAAAAGATGGCGAGGTCGAGGGGTGGCGATCTGGAGATGTTCGGGCGCAAGCGCATCGATGAGTGGTATGGCATCGTCGAGAGCAGGGACGACAATGATCGCGCCATGCGCTTCCCACGAGGAACGCGCCACCGCCGAAGTGGCGAGGGTGCCGAGTTGCACTTCGACCGCCGCAGCGACGTGGTCGGCGAAGGCCCGATCGTTGGTGATGAGGATCGACTGGCTCGTCGGATCATGTTCGGCCTGACTGAGAAGGTCGGCGGCGATGCAATCCGCATCGTTCGCTCCATCCGCCAGGACGACAATCTCGGATGGACCCGCGACCATGTCGATTCCCACGACACCGTAAACCTGCCGCTTGGCTTCGGCGACCCAGGCATTGCCCGGACCGGTGATGACATCGACGCGTGGGATCGACCCAGTGCCGTAAGCCAGCGCGGCGACCGCTTGTGCACCGCCAATCGGACGCACCTCGTCAATGCCGGCGAGGTAGGCCGCCGCCAGCACCAGCGGGTTGGCGATGCCATCGGGCATCGGGGTCGCCATCACCACGCGACTTACGCCCGCAACGGCGGCAGGAATCGCGTTCATCAGCACCGATGAGGGATAAGTGGCTCGGCCCCCCGGCACATAGATACCGGCGCTTTCCACTGCCCGCCATCGCGCGCCGAGCCGGACGCCAGCACCGTCCACATAGTCGCTGTCCGTGGGCAACTGCCTTTCATGGTAGGTGGCAATCCGCCGCGCGGCAAGTTCCAGGGCCATACGCAAGTCAGGGTCGAGGTCGCGGAACACCCTCTCGCAAACGTCGCGGCCGATCGTCCATCCGGTCTGGTCGAGGTCGTGCCGATCCCACTTCCAAGTATAGGCGCGCAACGCATCGTCGCCGTCCCGGCGAACAGCCGCGATCACCTCGCGCACGACCACCGAGACATCCTCGTCGGCTTCGCGCCGCGCTTCCACCAGTGCGTCAAAATCCAATTTGAAATCAGGGGCGTCCGCAAAAAATCTTCGAACCATGCTTCACACTTCCACTTGTTGGGCGCTGAATTTGGTGAGGCGACACGCAGCAGCTTTCGCAGATTACCGCACAGCCTCGACCGCGATCAGCAGCACGGCATAGCGCCCGCCTTTGGCCAGCAACACCAGCGGCAGGAAGACCCGTAAAGGCGTGCGTAGCAATCCGGCCGCAAAGGTTAGCGGATCTCCTACAATCGGCGCCCAGGAAAGCAGGAGAGACCATTTGCCCCACCGGGCATACCAGCAAACGGCCTTCTCGACCGTGGCGGCCTTGAACGGAAACCAGCGCCGGTCGCGCAGCCGTTCGAAACCGCGTCCGAGCAGCCAATTGAAAAGCGAACCGAGCGTGTTTCCTGCCGTCGCACTTAACAGCAGCAGGAGCAGATCGTATCGCCCACTGATCGCCATCGCCGAGAGCAGGATTTCGGACTGTGCAGGCAGCAGGGTCGCGGCGACGAACGCTGTCACGAACAACCCGGCATAGGGCGCCGCTATAGCGATCATCGCGATCGACAGAAGGCATAGCGGTTCGCATCCTTCACTGCACAGTCGTGCCGAACAGGTGGCCGATGCCCGCCGTGGCTGCCAGCGCGATCGCGCCCCAGAAGGTCACCCGCACCGCGCCACGCCACATCGACGCGCCGCCTGCCCTTGCGCCGATCGCGCCGAGAATGGCGAGGAGGACGAGCGTCGCGATCGTGATTGCGATGACCAGCGAGGCGCGCGGGACCACGCCGACCATTAACACCGGTATGATCGCACCTGCGCAGAAGGTTGCCGCCGACGCCAGTGCCGCCTGGATCGGCCGTGCCGCCAATTCGGACGTGATGCCAAGCTCGTCACGCATGTGCGCGCCGACCGGATCGCTGCGCATCAACTGCTCGGCGACCTGGACGGCGAGGTCGGGTGCAAGCCCGCGCGCTTCATAGACAGCGGCCAGTTCGCGGCGTTCCTCCTCGGGGTCTGATGCATGTTCGCGCGTTTCGCGCAGCCGGTCGGAGCCTTCGACATCGGCCTGACTGCTCACCGAGACATACTCACCCGCCGCCATCGAGATTGCGCCGGCGATAAGCGCTGCGACGCCGGTCAGCATTACCGTCGACGAACTCGTCTGGGCCGAAGCGATGCCGACCACCAGGCTGGAGGTTGAAATGATGCCGTCATTAGCGCCGAGCACTGCCGCTCGCAGCCAGCCGACCCGCTGCACCAGATGCCGTTCGCTCGGATGTCGCATGCCTCAGTCTCCCTGCCTCGTTCGCGATGGGCATCCAGTGAGACGCCCATGGCGCGGACTGTTTCCGCACTTATGCCCGAAGGACTCAGCACTCGGTGGCCAACGCCGAGACCCCTCCATCATGCTTCCGCAATCCTGACGCGCAGAAGCTTGACCGAATTAAGGAACACGAGAACGTCTGGTCCCAGATGGATGAACGCCGCCTGGATTGGTCCAATCCAGCCCATGAGCGCGGCGGTGATGCCAAGCACATGGACCACTCCGACACCGACCCAGAGATTTTCCTGGACGGTCCGATAGGCGCGACGCGCGATAGTGCGCGCGCCAACAATCTTGCCGAGGTCGTCGGTCATCAGTGCGATGTCAGCGGCTTCCAACGCCGCCTGCGTGCCGCCGCCGCCCATGGCGATGCC
The DNA here is from genome assembly GCF_001556015.1 of Novosphingobium sp. CCH12-A3. Lineage (NCBI taxonomy): Bacteria > Pseudomonadati > Pseudomonadota > Alphaproteobacteria > Sphingomonadales > Sphingomonadaceae > Novosphingobium > Novosphingobium sp. CCH12-A3. Next base: position 36,721 of record NZ_LSIA01000150.1, read on the forward strand.
AATGTCGGCACGCGCGAGTGCCGGCGCGTCGTTGACGCCGTCACCCACCATCGCAACCTTATAGCCGCGCTTCTGCAAGTCGGCGATCATGGCGACTTTGTCTTCGGGCATCAGGTCGGCCTTGACCTCATCGACACCCAAGTCTCTCGCAATCGCGTTAGCAGTCGTCTGATTGTCGCCGGTCAGCATGACGATATGTCTGACGCCATTTTCCTTCAAAGCGGCGATGGCTTCTCGCGCCCCTGGGCGCAGCGTATCGGCGATGAAGATGATCCCGCAAAACCGGCCGTCAACCGCGACGTGGACGGGCGTGCGATCCCGATCTTCGACAGCATAGGCGATGGACACGCCGTTCTCGCGAAGTAAAGCCGGATTACCTACGAGAACGGTTCTGCCTTCCACGGTCGCCCTAACGCCTCGACCCTGAACCTGCTCGTAGTTTTCCGGTTCCGGCACTGTGATTCCGTCCTCGGCGGCCGCCTCGACCACCGCCTTGGCCAAAGGGTGGGCTGAGCGGCGATCGGCGGCGGCCGCGATCCGCAGCAGTGTCGTTTCCGAAAAATCTGGATTGGTCACCTTGACGTCGACCACTAACGGCTTGTTGGCGGTCAGCGTGCCGGTCTTGTCAAAGGCGATCGCGTCTGCCTTGGCGAGTTGCTCAAGATAGAGCCCGCCCTTGATGAGAATGCCGCTGCGAGCAGCCCTGGCAATCGCGGCGATCATGACGATCGGCGTCGCCAGGCCAAGCTCTGCCGGCGAGGTGAAGATCAACAAGGTCACGATCTTGGAGACGTCGCGCGTCACCAGAAAAACGACGATCAGGAAGACGAACACGACCGGGATCAGCCATCCCGCGACCTTGTCGGCCAGCTTCTGCACGGGGGCAGCCTCGGCTTCGGCATTTTCGACCAGCGCGATGATGCGGGAGAAGATCGTATCGCCGCCGACCTTTTCGGTTCGGATGTCGAGCGCGCCGGCTTCAACGATGGTGCCGGCGAACACCTCTGCACCCTCCGTCTTGTCCTGGGGGACGCTTTCACCGGTGATCGGTGCCTGGTTGACCGAGGCTCGCCCGCCGACGACCACGCCATCGACCGGGATTTTCTCGCCGGTTCGCGCGAGGACGATGTTGCCCGCCTTGAGCGCCGCGATCGGCACCGTGCGCTCCGACCCGTTATCCCGCACGATCGCGGTTTGGGGCACGGACCCGATCAGCGCCTTGATCGAGGCGCGAGCGCGATCGGTATTGAGGTCGGCAATGAACTCCGCAATGAGAATGATGACCATTAGGACGGCGCCGGCCACAGTTTCGCCGCCGAATATCGCGACAATGGTCGCGATCGTCACGAAGATCTCGGTGCCGATCTTACGTTCAGTTATGAGGTCGGCGAGCCCTGTCCTGACCAGCGGATAGAGGCCGATGACGACCGCAGCCCAAAGCACCTGGATCGGCACAAGCTGTTGCCAATACAGCAGCGCCACCGTGCCGGTAAGCAGTATCCGGCCAATTTCGATCCAGCGTTCCCGTGTCATCAGGTCGCGCCAGGTCGCACCGTCTTCCCGGGGTTCAACTGCCTCACTCATCGTAACGCTGCCTCCTGTCGCTTCATTTTTCCGTTCGCCCGATAGAGGCTCCCGTTTCCCGCACCCTGAGGGGACATTTCGCCGCGAGCGCGGGGGCGAGCGCCCGCGGCGTGGTTCAGACCTCAAGGGGCAGGCCCGAACCAATCTCGATTTTAAGCACCGGAGCGAAAGCCCTTCCTGGCGCGACGCCTGGGTGCAGTTGACGGCCTGCGGAGCGCAAGATGCCGCGCGAGCAAGCGGTCCTCGGCCCTGAGCAACGAACCGAAAAGTCGCTTCGCACCTTTGAGCGGCAGCAAGGATAAAAGCCCCGTGCAGCGGAAACTGTGGACCACGCGCGCGCCTGGGGGGATTGCAGAGAGCAGGTAGCTTTCCTCCAGTGCGAAAAGCTTTCCCAGACCGAAGCGCAGGGCAAAGCACCGCTGCTCATCTACCGTTACAATGCGGGCATCGACGGTTCGGAAAGGCGCATTGCCTGTCTTCATGCGGAACGAATAATCGACCTTTGTATCCGACGTCAGCGAACCGGTTATTCTGACGAAAGGATGCCAGCGAGGGTAATCGTCAAACCTCGTGATGGCGGTCCAAACCCGCGGAAGCGACGTGTGGATGACGGTTTCATTCTCGACGGTGAACATGGCTCAGCTCCCGACGTCTCGACGGCCTTTTCAGGCTTGATCGTCGCGCGCGCCGAGCAATGTCTCGACCGGCGCGATCGTGATGAGCCCGATGCTACGTATGGTGTTGATCTCCGTCACGAACGTCCGAAGGCGCTCGTCTTCGTCGACGATTTCAACGACCAGGGGATCATTGCGATCGAGGAAGCCAGAGGCATGAATCAGTTTGGAATGCCCGAAGCCGACACGCCCGTTCAGGACCGTCACTCCAAGCAGTTTATGCGCTTTCGCCTTCTCCAGAATCACCTCGAACACGGGACGGTCGCCGCTCATCGCCAGTTCATCGGTGAAGATACGGAGCAAGGAATAGGATTTGGCTGTCATAACGCTGTCCTCTCTTCGTTTCGTGTCGAGGGGCCGACGACGTTTGCGGTTCGCCGCCGGCCCCTCTTGCTAGTTGGCCGGCAAGGGCTCATGCGGCTCTGCGCGCTCATCCCTTTGCCCGCGCCCGGCCATGTAGCGGGACATGAGCGCAGTGATCGCCGGCAGGACCAGCAGGGTGAGCGCCGTGCAGGTGATGAGGCCCCCGATCACGACTGTCGCGAGCGGACGCTGCACCTCGGCGCCGGTGCCCGTGGCGAGCGCCATCGGCACGAAGCCGAGGCTGGCGACCAATGCGGTCATCAGCACTGGCCGGACACGTTCCATCGCGCCGCCGATGATCGCTTCATCCTCATCGACGCCATCGTCACGCCGCTTTCGGATCGCGCTCATCATGACGAGGCCGTTGAGCACGGCGACGCCCGACAGGGCGATGAACCCAACCGCCGCCGTGATCGAGAAGGGTATGCCACGCAACAGCAGCGCAAACACCCCACCCGCCAGCGCCATCGGCACTGCCGAGAACACGATCGCCGCCGGCACGAAGCCGCCGAGCGCCATGTAAAGCAGTGCGTAAATGGCGAGGAAGCAGATCGGAACCACAATCAGCAGGCGCAAACGTGCCGACTGGAGGCTTTCAAACGTGCCGCCCCAATCGGTATACATGCCAGCGGGCAGATTGAGCTGGCCGATCTTCTCCTGGGCTTCGGTGACGAAGCCCCCGAGATCGCGACCGCGCACATTGACCTGCACGACGACCATGCGCTTGCCGTTCTCACGGCTGATCTGGTTCAACCCTTGTGTGTAGCTGAACCGTGCCACCTCGCGCAGCGCGATCGAGCGCGCGACCTCGCCCGGTCCTGCGGGCAGCATGACCGGAATCGCGCCAAGCGTTTCCAGATCGTCGCGCTGCGCGTCCGGCAGTCGCACCACCACTGAGAAGCGCCGATCGCCCTCGAACAGCAGCCCGGCCTCGCGCCCGCCGAGCGCGGCGGCGACGGTGTTCGCCACCTCCTCGACCGACAGGCCGTAACGCGCCGCAGCCTGCCGATCGATCTTAACGTCGAAGGTCGGCGCACCCGATGTTTGCTCTGCGCTGACGTCACCGGCGCCCGGTATCGAGCGAAGGATACCGGCGATCCGGTTGGCCTGGGCACTCATCGCGCCGAGGTCGTCGCCATAGAGCTTGACCGCGACATCCGCGCGCACGCCGGCGATGAGTTCGTTGAAGCGCATCTGAATGGGCTGCTGAATCTCGGTGCGATTGCCGATCAGCGGCTTCATCCGTTCCTCGATTCGCTTAAGGATGTCCTCCTTCGACTTGACCTCGGCCGGCCACTCATCCTCGGGCTTGGGGATGACATAGGTGTCCGAGGCGTTGGGCGGCATCGGGTCGGTGCCAAGGTCGGCGTTGCCGTTCTTGGAAAAGACCAATGCCACCTCCGGTAGCGATTTCAGCGCATTTTCTATCTGAAGCTGCATCTGCGTCGACTGGTCGATTGAGGCCGAGGGCACGCGGAAGTTGGTAACGGTGATGTCCTTCTCGTCGAGCTGCGGCATGAACTCCTCGCCGAGCAGGCCGAAGGCGAATATCGCCGCCACGAACACGCCCGCGCCACTGGCGACAAACGGCAGTGGATGCGCCACCGCTTTGGTCAGGAGTGGCGCGTATTTCTCCTTGAACCAGCGGATCGGCTTCACCTCCGTCTCGCTGACCTTGCCGGTGATCACGAGCGCGATCATGGCGGGCACGAAGGTCAGCGACAGCACGAAGGCGGACGCGAGCGCCACCATCAGGGTGATCGCCATCGGCGCGAAGGTCTTACCCTCGACGCCCTGGAAGGTGAGCAGCGGCACGAAGACCAGGAAGATGATGAGCTGGCCATAGACGGTCGGCCGGATCATCTCCTGTGCGGCGAGTGTGGTTTCCTCCATGCGTTCGGATCGGGTAAGAAGCCGTCCTTCATGCTCCTGCCGCTCCGCAAGGCGTCTGAGCGCGTTCTCCACGATGATGACCGCGCCGTCGACGATCAAGCCGAAGTCGAGCGCGCCGAGACTCATGAGGTTTCCCGACACGCCGAGCCTGTTCATGCCGGTAGCGGTCATGAGCATGGTGATCGGGATCACTGCCGCGGTGATGAGCGCTGCACGGATATTGCCCAGCAGCAGGAACAGGACGACGATGACGAGCAAAGCGCCTTCGACGAGATTCTTCTCGACAGTGGCGATGGTGGCGTTGACGAGCTTGGAACGATTGTAAACGGGCTCCGCGAAGACGTCGGGTGGAAGTGCCCGGTTGATTTCCGTGAGCTTGTCTGCCGCGCTGGTGGCAACGATCCGGCTGTTGCTGCCGGTCAGCATCAGCACGGTCGAAATGACCGCCTCCGATCCCATGCGGCTGCCCGAGCCGGTGCGGACCGCGCCACCGATCTCGACGTGACCGACATCCTTCACACGCACCGGCACGCCGGCGCGCGTGGCTACGACCGCCTCCTCAATGTCCTGGATCGACTTGAGGCGTGCGTCGGCGCGGACAAGGAAACTTTCACCGGCCCGCCGAATGTAATTGGAACCGGCAGAGAGGTTGGCCCGCTCCAGCGAGTCTGCCAGCTCCGTGATCGAGAGACCATAGGAAGCCAGCGCATTGAGGTTGGGTTGGACGAGATACTGCTTCACATAGCCGCCGTTGGAATCGACGCCGGCCACGCCCTGCACCGTCCGCATCTGCGGGCGAATGATCCAGTCCTGCACCGTCCGCAGATAAGCCGCCTTGGCGAGTTCGGTCGTCAGCTTCTCGCCTTCGGGCGTGAGATAGCTGCCGTCCGACTGCCAGCCGGGCTTTCCGTTCTCGATCTTCACGCCCTTCCCGTCGGGATGGCGGAAGGCGACCGAGTAGAAGAAAATCTCCCCGAGGCCGGTGCTGAGCGGCGCCAGATTGGGCTGGACGCCGGCAGGCAGGCTATCCCTTGCCTGGGCGAGCCGTTCGGTCACTTGCTGCCGCGCGAAATAGATGTTGGTGTCGTCGGTGAATACCGCCGTCACCTGGCTGAATCCGTTGCGCGTCAGTGATCGGGTCAGGGTGAGGCCGGGAATACCGGCCAACGCGGTTTCGACCGGAAACGTGACCTGCTTTTCCATGTCGACGGGACCAAGCGTCGGATTGAAGGTGTTGATCTGCACCTGACGGTTGGTGACGTCGGGCACGGCGTCGATCGGCAGTTTGGTGATTTGCCATGCGCCGATGCCGACGATGATGAGGACGAGGAAGGCGACGAACCATCGCCCCCTCACCGAGAGGCTGAGGATACGCGCGATCATTCCGCCGACTCCTTTTCGAGTTCGGCTTTCAGCAGGAAAGCGTTGGTGGTGGCGATCGGCGTCCCGGCCTTGAGGCCGGAGACGATGGCAACGAGCCCGCCGCTGCGGCTGCCGGCCTGGACCGTCTGCGCCTTGAAGCCGTCACGGGTCCGAACGAAGACGACGGTGCGATCCCCGATCGTCTGCACGGCATCCTGCGGCACCATAACGCCATCTTTGACGGCACCGCCGCTCGCAAAAATGCGCGCCTGGACGAGCTGCCCCGGAGCGAGCAAGCCCGCGTCACCCTTCGGCTCGATGACGACGGTCGCTGCCCGGCTCTGCGGATCGATCACGCCGGTCGCGGACCGGACGCGGCCCTCGATGGTGCGGCCGTCGCTGACGGTGAGTTCGACGCGATCGCCTGTGCGCACGCGCCCGGCGTCTGCCGGAGGAATGCTGGCCGTGATTTGCAGACGGCGCGGATCGGCAACGCGGAACAGTTCGGTTTCCGCAGCGACGAACTGGCCGAGATTGGCGGGAGCCGACGTGATGCGGCCACTGACCGGGCTCACCACCGCGACCGAGCGGCCGTCTCTCGACACCCTTGCTGCGCCCGCAGCCGCGCTCGCCCGGCGGGCATCGGCCTGTGCGACGGCGAGATTCGCTTCGGCGGCTTCATAGTCAGCTCTCGGACTCACACCTTGCGCCAGCAAGCCCCGCTCACGCGCGAGCTGGCGGTTGGCGAGCGTGACGCGCGCCGCCGCCGCCGCCTGATCGGCGGCGATCGTCGAAGCATCCCGGCTCTCAACGAGAGCGAGGGTTTCACCTTGCCCGACGGGATCGCCGATCCGCTTGAAGATTCGGGTCACGGTGCCGGGCGCTCTTGCGGTCAACACCGCCTCGGCATCCGGCGTAGCTTCAACCGTGGCGGCGGCCGGGATCGCCGCGTCCAGTTCACCGGACGCGGCGGGAGCAATGCCGATCTGTGACGCGGCGATGCCCTGCTGCGATATGGCTATCGTATCGGTTGGTGCAGCCGAAGCTTGCGACTCCGTTTCTGCTGCCGGAGCAGAGGCGGAAGGCTGCGTGAGGCGCGCGGCACCGAAGCCGAGCGCGGCGGCGGCGACCAGCCCAAGGGCGGCACCGGCATAGAGGCGGTTCTTGTCGTTCATTGGACCGGTTCTCCGGTGATGGTGAGGCCCTGGAGACGGGCGAGATTGGCGCGGGCATCGAGGCGGGCAGCGGCAGCGTCGAGAACGACCCCGCGCGCAAGTCCCAGCCCGTGCCTTGCCGCGATGAGTTCGATCAGGGGCGACTTGCCGGACTCGTAGGCGATGCGAGCAAGCCGGTAGGTCTCGTCTGCCGTTCGCAGCGTCTGTTCGGCCGCTGCGACACGCGCGTCCGCCGCTTCGTTGAGGGCGACAGCGGCGCTGATTTCTGCTTCCAATTCTAGCAAGGTAGCATTTGCCCGCGCTTCCGCGCCGCGTAGCTCCGCCTGGGCGGCGGCAATGTTCCCGCGATTGCGATCGAACAGCGGAAAGGGGACAGTTATCCCCGCGATGATCGCATTGGCCTTGTCGACTTCCAAACGACGGACGCCGACTGACGCCGTCACGTCCGGCACTGCTTGACGCCGTGCCACGATCACACGATGCGCTGCCGCCTCTCGCTCAGCCTTGGCGGCGAGGTAAGGTGCGGTCTGCATCGGGTCCACGGGACCATAGCCGGACCGCGCCTCGAACCTTCCCAGGAGAGGTTCGGACAAGGTAGTGAACGGTGTCGTCTGACCAGCAAGCGCGGAAAGGCGCGCATAGGCGCCGACCCGCTCGGCCTTCGCCGTGTCCACGGATGCCCGTAAAGAATTGACCTCGGTCTCGGCCTGAAGGCTGCGCAGCCGCGCTTCCTTTCCAGCCCCAACGAGCGCGCGTGCAGCACGCAGGTCAGTCTCGGCCTCCTCGACTTCATCTTCCGCCAGAGTGATTCGTCGATCAGCGATCTCCGCCGCGCCGTAAGCGCGGGCAAGATCATAGGCATAGGCCAGGCGACCATCCCTGCTCCTGGCGCGAGCGGCTACGACTCCCGCTTCGCCAGCCGCAATGCGCGCGGAGCGTTTGCCGCCCAGCTCGATGACCTGGTTGAGTTGCAGTGTGCTCTCGGCCCGGTCGAAACCTCTATAGGGCTGTTGACCGGCGATGTTCTCGGTCATCACCCCAATGCTGGGATTGGGCCGTGCCCGTGCTTGCCGGGCCAGGCCCTCGGCGCGTTCGACATCTGCTTCCAGGATCACCTGACGCGGCGCTTCCTGTGTCTCGCGAAAGAGTTCTGCGAAAGGCGGGGCGGTTTGCGCGTTTACACTTGTGCACATCAGGCCGCCGGCCGCCGTGAACAGGCCAAACAGCGCCACGCGAACGCGCCGTTGGCCGATATAATCGGTCATTTGGATTTTCCTTGAGGTTATGCTTGCGGAACGCCGGTCGGCGCGCGGGCATCAGCCTCGTGGGGGACGCAGAAGGGCTTCCGGTAAAAGACCGCTGATGACGAAGTCTTTGGAAACGAACCAGTCGCCTGAAACGGCGAAGAAAGTAGCAGTCATGCCAGTGCTAGGCACGATGTCCGCCAACCCATGAATGACCGTGTGGGTCGCCTTATGAAGATCGACTTCCGGCATGGACGGACTATCGTCATCATGCTGGACAAGAGCGCTTTCGATCCTCGTCTCATCATGGCCGGCCATCGAACTGTGCCAAGCATTCAAGCCGAGCACGTTGAGCATCGCTAGCATGGCCAACAGCGCGCCAACGATGAGGTATCGATTGGCGGCTTTTGCATGAAGGACATGGCGTTGGCCGAGGCGCATCTTCTTTTTACTATCGGCAAATGCGCAAATCGGCAATCCCGACCTTCCCGCAAGACAGCGAACGGCCCTCATGCCCGCCTCGCCCAATGCGGGTGGAGATCGTCGATCATATAGGCGTGTGCGGCACCGTCGCCCGTATGATATAGACGAATATGCTCATGATCCTTCGGTAGATCGTCATGCTCGTGCGGCACGACATCGGGGTCGTCAGACGGCCAAAATAGCAAGGCAAAAATCGTGCCCGCACTTGCAAAAATCGCCATCGCACCGAACGCAGCGGTCATGGAGATATTGGCGCCGAGTTGACCAACCAGCGGATAGCATATCAGCCAGCATATGTGGCTGAGAGCAAACTGTGCGGCAAACAGCGCCGGCCTGTCTTCTGCATTGGCCGATCGTTTGAGCAACCGCCCCGAAGGCGTGACGCTCATCGAATATGCGATCCCCAGCACGACCCAACCAGCGAGCAACATGTGCCAGTACGAAGGACCGACCGGAACGGCGATACTGATCCAGGTCATTGCGCCGAGGCCCACAGACAGGGCGACAGCTGCACCGACCATAACCCTTCGATCATCGATCCTGTCGAGCAATCGGGGCAGAAGCAGGGCTGCGGCGATCGAACCCAGACCATAAGCTGCCAGAGTCAGCGCCACGTCGCGTTGGGCCATCCCGAGTAAGCTCTGGACGATGACCACGGTGTTGACGATTACCATAGAGCTGGCGGCGGCGGCGGACAAGGTAATCGCCAGCAGACCGAGCAAGCGCGGCGTCTGGAGGTAGATACGCATCCCGCGCGTGGTCTTGGCATAGAGGCTTTCCTGCCGATCTGCTGACCGCTCGGCGCGCGGCAGAATGACCGAAACGACTAGCAGCGCCGAACCGATGAAACCGATCGCCGTGCCGGAAAACAGCCAATGGAAATTGATCACGGTCAACAAGGCGGCCGCCAGCATCGGGCTGGTGATATTCTCCATGTCATAGGCGAGGCGCGACAGCGAGAGCGCGCGGGTATAGTCGCGCTCATCGGGCAGGACGTCGGGAATGGTCGCCTGGAAGGTCGGCGTAAATGCCGCCGAGGCAGCCTGGAGCACGAAGATCAGGACATAGATTTGCCAAATCTCGCTCACGAAGGGCAGGCAGATCGCAACGGCCGCGCGCACGAGGTCCAGAGAAACGAGCAGCGCCCTGCGCGGGACGCGATCAGCAAAGGCCCCGGCGATGGGCGCAATCCCGATATAGGCGACCATCTTGATAGCGAGAGCTGTTCCCAAGACAGCGCCCGCATTGCCGCCAGCGAGATCGTAGGCCAGCAAGCCGAGCGCCACGGTCGCAAGGCCGGTCCCGACCAGGGCGATGACCTGGGCGAGCAGCAGATGCCGGTAGGTTCGGTTCGCAAGAACGGCGAGCATGGTTTCCAACGAGTCGGGCATATCCCCCCAGGGGGATACTTGCCTTTATCCTCGTTGCGGTTAAAAGGTCAATAAAGGACTGGTGTCGATCGCTCTTTCGGTCGGTGGCATCATGATCAAATTCCTACCTGGCGGTCGGTGAACCGAAAACTACGTCTCGACAGCATGACCTTAGGTAACGATGATAAGAAGATGTCCCATCCCCATCCTCACTCGACCCATCCCGCAATCGTCAAACGCCTCAACCGGGCTACCGGTCATTTACGCAGCATCGTGGACATGATCGAGAACGGACGATCCTGCTCCGATATCGCCATGCAATTGCAGGCGGTCGAAAAGGCGATCGCGACCGCCAAGCGAACCTTGATCCAGGATCACCTCAGCCACTGCATCGGTGGCGATCCGGCGCACGGCGAAAAGGCGATGGCTGAGTTTCAAGCTATCTCTAAATATCTCTAACCGACGCAGCCGGGAAAGAACAGCGACGGAGCCATGTCCACACTGTTTTCAAGTCAAACATTCCGCCGCTTTCTGTTGGGCCTGCTCGCCTTTGCTGTGCAACTTTCCGCTTGTCAGGCTATTGCACGCCACGCCCCTAGTGCAACGCTCGCTGCGGAGGCAGAACGCCATGCCGAATTAAAGCAGCAATCCGCTGCCCACGGCCACATCCATGACGACGGCGATGATGGCGAGCGCGTGCGTGGCCATGTGCATGGGCATAACCCGGCCGACCATAGCCATGATACGCCTATCGGTGTTGCCCAGTCAGGCGTCGATCTCCCTCTTGTGCAACAGGGATGGCCACCTCAGGCCGGACCGATATTGAGCGGCCGCAACAGCGACCCTATGGACCGCCCCCCGGAGTACCTGTCCTCGATGTGACCGCGACGCCGCGCCAGCGCGGCAATTCACATAGATAGACAGGTATTCTCATGATACAGGCTTTTACTGAGCCGGCGCACGGACGACGTGCGTCCTCCCGGCTCCTATTGTTATTGTTCTTGACCGGGCTGAGCCTCGTTCTTTGGACCGGCACCGCCTTCGCCCATGCCGTCGCCGAAGGCGATAAGGGCTATATCCAGGAGATCAGCGGGGTTCACCTGCTGGAGTTTATGTATCTCGGCGCCAAACATATGGTGACGGGATACGATCATATTTTATTTCTGTTCGGGATCATCTTCTTCCTCTATCGGATGAAGCATATCGCGATCTATGTCAGCCTGTTCGCGATCGGCCATTCGACGACCATGCTGCTGGGCGTTTTCTTCGACTTCGGCATCAACAGCTATATTATTGACGCGATCATCGGCTTTTCGATCGTCTATAAGGCGCTCGACAACCTTGGGGCGTTCCAACGCTGGTTCGGCTTCCAGCCGAACACCAAGGCTGCAACGCTGATATTCGGTTTCTGCCACGGCTTCGGCTTGGCGAACAAGATCATCGACTATGAGATTTCTCCCGACGGCCTGCTGCCTAACCTGCTGGCCTTCAATGTCGGCGTCGAACTCGGTCAGTTGCTCGCGCTCGCCGCCATTCTGATCATCATGGGCTTCTGGCGCCGAACGCCGAGCTTCTGGCGTCATGCCTACACCGCCAACGTCGTGATGATGACCGCCGGGTTCGTGCTGATCGGATATCAGCTCACCGGCTGGGTCGTCGCCTGATCAAAGGATTTGAACCATGTATAACACGCCCATACCCTCACAAGCCGAACTGCCGTCATCCGGCCAGCTTATCCGTTCGACCGTGATCGCTGCCGTGACAGCCGTCGCGCTCCTCGTCACGATCGTGCTCCCGGCCGAATATGGTGTCGATCCTACCGGAATCGGCCGCGCGCTCGGTTTCACTGATATGGGGGATATAAAGCGCCAACTCGCCGAAGAGGCCGAAGCGGACAGGAAAGTTGATACCGCCGCGAATGATGCCAGAAGCAGGGCCATCATCGAGGCCGCTGCATCAGGAAGAACCATCGCCCCTGGGCAGAGCGCCGACGCCCCGCCCGCAGTCGACGCTGCGCCGGGCCGGACTGATCGGATGAGCGTCACTCTGAAACCCGGCGAGGGTGCAGAGGTGAAGCTCGTGATGAAACGAGGGGAAAAGGCGAGCTTCGTCTGGACCGTTCAAGGCGGAGCCGTGAATGTCGACCTCCACGGTGACGGCGGCGGACAATCGATCAGCTACGAAAAGAAGCGCGGCCTTTCCAGGGGCGAAGGCGTAATTACGGCTGCGTTTAACGGCAATCATGGTTGGTATTGGCGCAATCGGGGTGATGCCGAAGTGACCGTGCTTCTGGAAACTCAAGGCCAGTATGCCGACATAAAGCGGCTAATCTAGCGCATAAAAACAGAGTGCCTTCCTTGGGATTCTACAGCCGATACCGAGTTATACTCGGTATCGGCCATTCAGATTGTACTGACCATGTCGGATTGAAGAAATAGATATGCCTTTCGACATTCGCCAACTTCGCTACGCCATCGCCGCGGCGGATCATGGCAGCTTCTATCGCGCGTCCAGGGTGCTGGACGTGGAGCAGTCGACGTTGAGCCGGGCCATCCTGAAGCTGGAGCGGGTGATCGGCGGACGGATTTTCAACCGCTCGCAGGGCGGCGTCAGCATGACGCTCGCCGGCGCGCAGTTCATCCGCGCGGCGCGGTCGATGGTGGCGAACGCGGACAAGATGGTGGCAACGATGCGGGCGGCGGGCCAGGGCCGCGCGGGGGGACTTATGATCGGACACAACAGCGCGATCTCGGCCGGCCATCTGCGCGCCACCATACTGGGCTGGCGAGCGGCAAATCCCGATGTCGAGATCGACGGCGTGGAAGCCGACCGGGGCGCGCTGCTCGCGGGGCTCGATACGGGCGAGATCGATATCGCGGTCCTGGTCGGCGAAGCGGGCCATGCCGGATTCCGGCGTGAGGGGTTGTGGAACGAGCGTGTCATGGCCGCGTTGCCGGCAGATCATGCCCTTGCCGCAAGCGAGGCCGTTCATTGGACCGATTTGCGGCGCGAGCGCTTTCTGCTGCCTGCCGCCGATCCCGGCCCGGAAATCCGCGACCTGCTGCTCGGCCGCCTGATGATGGCGGGCGAGCCTCCCGATATCAGGATGCATCAGGCCAGCCGCGAGGCGATCCTGAGCGTGCTGGGCGGCGGTCTGGGCGTGTCGATCGTCTGCGAGGGCGCGACGGGCGCTCGCTATCCCGACGTCATCTATCGCCCCGTCCAGGGCGAGCAGGGACCGGCCTTCATCAACTATTCGGGCTACTGGCGAAAGGACAACGCCAATCCCGCGCTGAGGCGTTTCCTCGCCTTCGTGCGCGACCGCTATGCGCTGTCCTTCGACATCCCGTGACCGCGCGAGACAGTGACATGCGACGTTAACAGGCGGGATCGCAACCAACGGCCGGCCTGATTTGCAACCGGAGAAAGGAGCCGTCATGACGCAGGGAAAGACACTCATCATCGTGCTGGTCACGCTGATCGTCGGGTTCGGAGCGGGTTTCGTTCTGCGCCCGGTGATCGCGCCGGCCGAACCGGCAGCAGCGGTCGCGAGTCCTGTGCCCGTCGCCGCGCCCGCGGAGCCGCGCGGCAAGCAATATTTCGCGGCGCATCTCGACGAGGCCCGGCAGGTTCTGACACAGTGCGCGGAAGGCTCGACGCGCGGCGACGAATGCTTCAATGCCGAGATGGCCGTGACCGAGGCGGAGGGCCGAGCGCGGCACAAGAAGTTCTTTGGCAATTGACCACGCGAACGGGCTTTCAGTCCCCCTGCGCGCGATGCCGGCGAAAGGCGCGGTCGGTGGCCATGAACCGCTCCAGCATCGGCGCGATCAGGCGCGCGGGCGGGATCGGGCTGCCCTCGCCGAGAATCTCGCCGTAGCGCCGTAAATCCTCGAACAGCGGCGCGGGCAGTTCCACGGCGAGCTTGACGGGCTTGTCCTCGGGGATCTGCCCCAGCTTGAGTTTGGTCATCGCGTTGCTCCGATGGGTTCGAGGATCAAATCTCTCGTCAGGACGACCCTGAGCGGATGCCCCGGCCGGATGGTGAGCGTCGGCTGCACATTGAGCTGCCGCCGCACGACCTGCTGTCCGGTCTGGTTGATGGTGTCCTGCGATCCCCGCCGAAGCGCGCGGGTGAGGTCGTCCTCGCTGTCGGCCCCCAGCTCGGCGCCGACGCCGAGCAAGGTCGAGACGGCGGCGGCTTTCAGCAGATTGCCCCAATGCTGATTGACGCGACCCTGTAGCCCCGCAAATCCCGCGGCGTCCGTTCCGGGCTGGCGCTCGAGAACGATCGAGCGCCCGTCCGGCATGATGAGGCGGTCCCAGGAGAGCAGCACACGCGTCTGCCCCGCGGCGACCTCGCTGTCATATTCGCCGATCAGCCGCGCGCCCTGCGGAATGAGCAGGATGCGCCCGGTGATGCTGTCATAGACGTTCTGCGTCACCTGGGCGGTGATCTGGCCGGGAAGGTCGGAACGGATGCCGGTGATCAGCGCGGCGGGGATGATGCTGCCGGCCTGGACAATGTTGGGCGAGGCCGGCGCGGTCAGCCGCTCGGCGCTGACAGTGCGCTGATTGGTCGCTTGCGCCATGAACGCCCGCTTGGCGGCTTGGTCGCCCTGCGCAGCCTCTGACGGTTGCGGAGCTGCGGCCTCCGGCGCTGCGATGGCGAGGCTCGGCAAGGACGGCATCGCACCGGTCCCGGCGCTGCTTCCGCCGAGGAACACCATGCTGGTGCGGGCTGCATCGCGTTCCTGGGCGATGCGCTGGCGAGCGGCTTCGGCGGCCTGGATGCGCGGATCGGGCTGCGCGCCGACCGGTGGCACGGGCACATTCTCCCCGCGCTGCTGCGCCGAGACGATCGGGCCGCCGAGATCGCCGGGAAGCCTGGGGCCGAGCTTCGGGACCTGGCCGTAATCCTTCGGCCCCGAGGTGATGGTCTCGGATGCGGCGCGGCTGTCGGTATTGTAGAGTTCCTTCGCCGCCTGTTCTCCTTTGGGCGCGAGCGCATACCAGAGCGAGCCGCCGATACCGAGCCCCGCGACCACGCCGAGCGTCGCCAGCGCCTTCCTCGAAAGGCGCATGACGCGCGGCGCAGGCCCGCGAAGCTGAAAGGCGGCGGGGTTCGCGGATGCGGGTTGGGGGGATGCCTGCGGCGCTGGCTGGACGGGCGTATTGGTGGGATCGGCCATCACCGCCCCCTGCGGGACGTGTCCGCGCCGTCGCGCACGATTCGCACGCGCCGCTCGGTGCGCTTGTCGCTCAGGCGCAATTCCGCGCTGGCGAACAGGCGATCGACCACCATATAGCGCCCCTGCACGCGGTAATTGACCAGCTCGGCGTCGCCAGCCGCGCCGGTCACGAACAGCGGCGGCATCTCGCCCTGCGAGATCCCGGCCGGGAACTCGATGAACACCTGCGCGGAATCGTCGAAGGCGCGCACGGGCTTCCACGGCACGCGGTCGCCCTCGATCCGGTAGCGGAAATTGAGCGCCGCGATGTCGATGCCGGTGGCGACGGGGGCCGAGGCGGCAGCGGCGGCGTTTGCGCCGCGCAGGGCGATCAGCGCGTCCTGCGGATAGGTCCACGACACCGACGCCATATAGGTCGAGGCCGTCGCGCGCAGTTCGATATGATAGGTGCGCCGGTCGGTGTTGATGACGAGGTTAGTGAAAATGTCGGGCCGCGTGGGCTTCGCGAGGATATGCACGCGCGCCGTCGCGCCGCTGCCGCTCACCGTGTCGCCGATGATCCAGCGCACGGTGTCGCCGGCCGCGACCGGCCCCGGCCCGACGAGCTGCTCGCCCTCCTGAAGCGCGATGTCCGTCACCTGGCCGGGCGCGGTATATACCTGATAAAGCGCGCCTTCGGTCCAGGGATATTGCTGGATGGCGTTCACATAGCCGTCGCGGGTGGGTTGCACGCGGGCGGCCGCGTTCGCGGCCCCGACGCGGCGGCGCGGATCGGTCGCTTCTCGCGGCGAGGCGCTTTGCGTGACCGGCTTCAACTGGCCCGGAAGCGGCAGCGGTTCGGGGATAGTCACCACCTCGACCACGCGTGGCGGTTGTGCGGCCGGCGTGGCCGCGATCTCGCGCGGTGGATCATCGTAAGCGATGCTCGGCGCTTTCGCCGATGAGGTGGCGCAGCCGGCCAGCGCGGTTGCGGACAATAACATAACCGCGCTGGCGGCATGGCGGGCGGACATGCGTGTCATTGCGACAGCTCCTTGCTCCAGTTGAGGGCGTTGACGAACACGCCGAGCGGGTTCTTGCGCAGCGCGTCGGGGGTGCGCGGGGTCTGGACAACGACAGTGAGGATCGCCGACCAGCGGGTCGTCTCGGCGAGACTGCCGTCCTGATAGCGCCGCTCGATCCAGGCGACGCGGAAGCTGTCGCCGGAGGCACGGATCACGCTGGAGACGTCCACCGCGACCTGCACCTTGCCGACCTGTGCGATCGGATCGTTGGCGCGCGCGTAGTCGTTGAGCGCCAGTGCGCCCTTGTCGGTCGTGAAATCGTAAGCCCTGAGCCAGTTCTGCCGGACGATGACCGGATCGGCCGGGATCGCCCTGACCTGCTCGATGAACCGGGCGAGATGGAACGCGATCTGCGGATCGGTCGGGCGGTAGCCGGTTTCGGCGGGAGCGACGGCCTGCGCTTCGCCGAGCCGATCGACCTGCACCACCCAGGGCACGATATGGCCGCGGGCGGATTGCCAGACGAGTCCGGCCGAGAGCCCACCGGACAGGGCGAGCGCGCCGAAGAAGGCAAGGCGCCAGTTCTTCGCCTGCACGCGGGCGGAACCGATGCGGTCGTCCCAGACCTGCGCGGCGCGCTGGTAGGGCGTCGCGGGTTCGGGGGTCTGGCCGTAGCGGATGGTGGGTCGTCGGAACATTTTCGGATCACTCCCTTTCCTTGACGTCGGGACCGCCGCCGCCGCCGTGGCTGTCGCCGGCCTTCATCGTGTGAGCGAGGACGGTCGCGCCGTGGGTCGCGGACTGGCGCTGCTTCATGGCCTGTCTCTTATACACATCTGACGCTGCCGACGCCCATGCGGGCGGCGCGGAAGCCGGGGCTGCCGGCGATGCCGCGGGCGCGGGACTTCCCGATGCGGGAGCGACGCCCAGCCCGGCGCGGGCGCCTGTGCGGAAGTTGTCCTTCATGGATGCGCTCGCCTTGCCGGCCATCCGGCGCAGCGGCGAGAGCGCGGCATTGACGGCGCCGGTCGCCGCCGTCTGTCCGACAGCGGCCATGCCGCCCGCCACAGCGCCCGCGCCGCTCCTGCCGAGCGAGCCGACGCTGTAGGCGCCCGCCGCGCCGCCCGCCATGCGCG
>NZ_LSIA01000151.1:0-940 GCF_001556015.1 Novosphingobium sp. CCH12-A3
GACACGGCAACGCTGGGCACCGCCACCTCGAGCGGCGGCTCGGTGTTCATCGATCCGGCGCTGCTGACGTTCGATGCGATCGGCGCTGCGGGCGGCATCACGCTTGCGGGCGGGACGATCACCGGCGGCACGCTCGATGCCGGCACCAGCATCGCCGTGACCGCGAGCGGCGCGCTGACGCTGGCCTCGGCAACGTCTGGCACGACGATGACGCTCGGCGCCGACAGCGTGCAGGCAGGCACGCTCGATGCAGGCGGCGATCTGGCGCTGACCGTGGCGGGTGGCGCGGTGCTGACTGGTGCGGCGACGTCCGGTGGCAATGTCTCGGCGCAGTTCGGCACGCTCGACTTCACCACGCTTGATGCCAGCGGCCTGGTGAGCCTGGAAGGCAGCGATCTTGCCGGCAGCAGCATCCGTGCAGGGACGAGCCTGACGGCGCTGCTGGGCGGCAGCTATGCGGTTGGCGGCGCGAGCGCGGGGACGGACCTTGCGCTTCAGGCGGCCAGTGCCAGCGGCACGTCGCTGGCCGCACTGGGCAATCTCGATGCGACGGTGAGCGGCCTTGCCGATATCACCGACATTGCCGCAGGTAGCGACCTGTCGCTCACGGCGGGCACGCTGCTGGCAACGACGATCAGCGCCGATGGCCTGATCGCGGGCAATGTCAGCGGCACGGCGACGCTGGGTTCGGCCACCGCCGGCAGCACGCTCGATCTGACTGCGGCCAGCCTCACGGCGACGAGCCTGCAATCGGCGGGCGACGTGACGCTGACTGTGACCGACACGGCAACGCTGGGCACGGTCACCTCGAGCGGCGGCTCGGTGTTCATCGACCCCGCGCTGCTGACGTTCGACGCAATCGGCGCTGCGGGCGGGATCACGCTGGCGGGCGGGACGATCACCGGCGGCACGCTCGATGCCGGCACCAGCATCGCCGTGA
>NZ_LSIA01000152.1:0-1861 GCF_001556015.1 Novosphingobium sp. CCH12-A3
CTTTCGTGTTGCCGCGCGCCGACGCGTCCCGTTGCCAAGGCAAGGGATAGAACGGCCGGAAGACACGGAATTGAACGGATCAGAGAACGAGGTGGCGCTCGACGTGGGCGCGTGTTCGCGGCGGCTGGAGCTTGAAGACGGAGACGCCGTGGCTGGCGGCGATGCGCAGCGCCTGGCCGGTGCCGCCCGAGGCCTCGCCGTCGGCGGGACCGGCACCGAGTTCGAGAATCCGGTGCCGGCTCATGACGCAGCCCCCAGTGAGCTGTCGGGATACCAGGCAAGTTCCAATGCGTCCGGATGCGCTGCCTCGAACTCGGCGATGCGCGCATGGGTGATGAGACCCGCACGATCCTTGAGCCCGACGTAGCCCCCGTAGAAGCGGTCACCGGCTGCAACGAACTGGGCGTGGATGTCCTCGCTCACCGCCTCGCTGGCGAAGAAGCCTGGCACGCCGGCGATGTGCGCCGGGGGCAGGACGCCGAGCATGTCGTCGAAGAAGGCCTCGCTCACCCGCGAGAGCGGGAAGCGGGCGAGCACGGCTTCGCGCGAGGCGGCCGGCAGGGTTGCGTCAGCTGCGGTCATCGCTCGCACCTCTGGTCACCTCGAAGGCCGGGATGGTCATCTCGGCGCGGGCCATCTCGCGTTTGAGATCGCGCAGCCGCGTGAAGCTGTTGATCCATGACGTGGTGAAGAGAACGAATTCGTCTTCGCTTGCCGTGTAGTCGCGCATCGGCCCTCGCCCATCGAACAGGACGATTTCGGGGAGGAACGCACCGAGGCAGCCGCCCGACCAGCGGCGGAACGGCAGGCCGTGCTCGGCGCAGAAGGCGTCGATCTCGGGAATCTGTCCGCCATTGAGCTCGGTGCCGTAGAGCTCGAGCGGCTCGCCGCCGGGCAGTGCCGCAGGATCGAAGGGTTCGCCGTCCCACTCGGTGCGCAGGTCATAGTCGGCCGCGTGCGCGGCGAAGAGGGCAAGATTTTCGCGCGGCAATACGCCGCCGATGGTGATGTGGACGAGGGCTCGGTCGTCCATGGGCCTGGGTCCTTTCGCTTGGGTCTGATCCGACCGGCGAAGCCCCCCTCCCCTCAGCCTGACGTCGCTGTGGGCCTCCCTGCCCCCCAGCGTTCGGCTGTGCGATCGACGGCGAGTGCGCTGGAGCAGGTCTGGCACAGCGCGAAGGCTTCAGCAGGTGTGCCCGCGAGCCACTGCTCCCAGTTTTCTCGGGCGAGGACGACGGGCATGCGGTCGTGTACGTCGCCCATCTGCGGGCAGCCATCCACCATCACCATTGAATAGGCCGCGCCCCACTCTTCGGTCGGGCGCCACAGCCCTGCGACGGCAAAGACCTCTTCGCCCGCCAGCGAGTACCCGGTCCGGGTCATCTGACCCTTGATGCCCTCGGCCTCGGCCCAGGCGGTCACCGGGATCAGGCAGCGGCGGCGCTCGAAGCTTGGCCGCCAGAACGAAGTGCCGAGCTTGTCCTCACGCGCGTTGTTGACGGGCTTTGGCTTCAGCGGTTGACCGTGCTTGCCTTTGAGGACGAGAGGAAAGCCCTTGGGGCTACCCGCGTCTGGCCCTCGGCGACGGCCGGGATAGCCGGGATAGACTTCGGCGGCGAAGTTCGCGCCTGCGCCGCCGCGCGCACCGAACAGCCGGACGATTTTCCCAGGGGCCCTGGTCATGCGATACAACTTGCACATGGGGGGATGCTCGGCGGACCACCCTGCCCTGTCAATCGGAACGGGCAGCGGTGCCAGCCGTCTTGCAAACATGTTCTTTCTATGTTCTCATATCGACATGGAACAAATCGATACGTCTGCTGTCGCTCATGCGATCCTGGACGCCCCGGGCTGGGCGCGG
>NZ_LSIA01000153.1:0-48653 GCF_001556015.1 Novosphingobium sp. CCH12-A3
GTCGGCGACCTCTTCACCCTCGTCCCGGAACTGACCGGCAAGCTCTGAACCCCACTCAACCACAACGCCACGCTGGAGTGTTTCCCCGGGGAAACACTCCAAATAGGTTAAATGTGCAGCGTCAGGCACTGGCTGAAATCGTCCAGCACGTATTCCGCAAAGGCCTCGCAATTGACGAAGCCGTGCTTGCGATAGAGCCCGAGTGCCGGTTCGAAGGCGGGGCCTTGGCCGGTTTCGAGGCTGAAGCGGGCATAGCCGCGCTGCCGCGCAACCGAAAGCAGGTGAAGCAGCACGGCTTCGCCAATTTTCTTTCCTAACCAATCACTTGCGACGCGCATGGACTTCAGTTCGCCATGCGTGGCATCGAGTTCGCGGATCGCGCCCATCCCGGCCAGCACATCCCCGACCCAGGCCGAATAGAAGGTGACGCCGGGTTGGCGCAGCTTTTCAACCGGGAGGGCGTGGACCTTGCAGGCAGGTGAGTTGGCATGCATGCCCGAAAGGTGGAAGGCGACAAGCTCGCGGATTGCCTCTCCGGAAAGATCGTCTTCGAGGATCGTGATGCGGTCCATGGGCCCCTCCCTTCCAGTGACATCGACTGTTGAGCACGAATGGGCGCCATCTCGCAATGCTTGAGAAGAGCCGCGAAAGGGGTGCCCAACCCAAGCGCATCCGCCGCCGGTCAGCGACGGGAGGTCGGGGGCTTGCGCTCAGGTGTGCTTGTCGGCCTTGCGACGCCCGAAGCGCATGCCGGTTTCAAGGCGCGCACGCAGCTGGGCGTAATAGGCTTCGAGGAAGGCACGCTCGTCGCCCGCGCCTGCGTTCCAGCCGATCTTGCCGCAGATCGTGCGGGCCACATCGCGCAGGGCTTCCTCGCGGTTCTCTCGCAGCACGCGCTCGAGCACCTGCAGTTCGTATTCTCCATAAACGGCAAGGTCGGCGTCGCTGAAGCGATACTGCACGCCAGTGGCCTGCGACAGGCCGCGCGCACCCTCGCCAACCGATAGCGCCTGTTCCAGCTTGCGCTTGGGCGCTTCGACCACCCAGGTTCCCGCGATCAGGTCTCCGCACCGGAGCCTGTCGCGATTGAAGAACGGAAACAGCGCAAAGAGCAGGAACCAGACGAGGCCCGCCCAGGCCGCCATCTCGGTATCGCCGCCTTCGACCGAGGCAACGACGATGAAGATCGCAGGCATGAACAGTTCGATATCGCGCACGAGGTTGCGGGCGATAACCGCTTCGGTGGTCAACCGCGCGCCATCCTTGCCACGCGCGCGGGCGGCGACGCGGATGCCGGTGATGCGCTTGCCCGGCGTGGCGCCGCGCGGGCCGAGTTCGAAGAACAGGAACCAGGCGTTGCGAAACAGGAACAGCGCGATGATCCAGACGACTACCAGCGCCTGCACCGCGCGCCCGGCGGGGCTGTCATCATCATTGAAGTTGATGCCCACTGCATTGGCGACATAGGCAATGAGCAGCGTGGCGCCGATGATCGCGCCGACGATCATGGCCAGATCGAGGAAGAGTGCAGCGGCGCGCGCTCCGCGCGAGGCCAGGACGAATGGCAGCGCCACGCCTTCAGGGGTGACGACCATACGGCGGCGGCGGTCCTGAAGCGCCTGCGGAGTACGGGGCGCGGACTTGGCGTCAGGGCGGAAGGGC
Source organism: Novosphingobium sp. CCH12-A3 (assembly GCF_001556015.1). Taxonomy (NCBI): domain Bacteria; kingdom Pseudomonadati; phylum Pseudomonadota; class Alphaproteobacteria; order Sphingomonadales; family Sphingomonadaceae; genus Novosphingobium; species Novosphingobium sp. CCH12-A3. Next base: position 1,663 of record NZ_LSIA01000153.1, read on the forward strand.
AGGCGTATCGCCATCAGCGGGCCTCACGCCGGAAGGCGAAGAAATAGCCGCTCCACAGCACCAGCATGAAGCCTCCCACGGTGAGTCGCGATGGGGTGGAGTCTATGAGCTGACGCCCGAAGCCTTCGAGCAGGGCGGCAAGGATCAGCATGAGGACCACGCCGGTCATGACCTGCGCGGCGCGGCGGCCGGCCGCGGCGGCGGCATCCATGACCGACATGTTGCCGGGGAAGGCCATGGCGCGTCCGATATGAATGCCGGCTGCGCCCGCCAGCAGGATCGCGAACAGCTCTGTCGTGCCGTGAATCGCGAGCCACCCGACAAAATCGAGCAGCAGACCCTGTCCATGATATAGCCACAGCATCGCGCCAAGCAGTGCCGTGTTGTGAACCAGCAACAGCATGGTCGGCAGCCCGAAGGCGAAGCCCAGCGCAAAGCACATGATCGAGACTTGCGCGTTGTTGCTGAACAGGCCGGCGGCAAACACGCTCATCCCGCTCTGGTCCTGGTTGCCGAACAGCGTGCCGTGCAAGACTTCGCGACTCGCCCCCGGCACGCGGACATCGGCCATGCCGCCAGGGACCAGCGAATAATACCATTCGGGATTCGACGCCACGAGCAGCCAGCCGACCGCGGTGCCCGCAACCATCAATGCGAGCGCGATCAGCAGATCGATGCCGAGGCCGCGCACGCTGGCGCTCCATCCGCCGCCGATGAAGCCGCGAAACCATGACCACAACGAGGCGCGCGGGCCATAGACGAGGAACCAGGCGCGCTGGGTCAGCGCTTCGAGATAGGCGACGAGCGCAGCGTCCAACGAGGTTTCGCGCGCGATCGAAAGGCTGGACGCGGCGGTGCGATAGAGCGCCGGAAGGGCGAGCAAGTCCTCATCCGAAACGCCGCGCGTGCGCCCGGCCTCCATGCGTTTGAGCACCGCTTCCAAGCGCTTCCAATCGGCCTCGCGTTCAAGCCGGAAGCGATCGGAACGCAGGGCGGCGTGTTCTGCCGCAACAGCGGCCTCCGTGGGCCGGGAGAACCAGTTGCCGATCTTCTGGGCAATTCCTGTGGCGACAGTGTTCATCCGATGCGTCCCTCGCGCTTGATCGCGAGATAGGAATCGAGCAGCCGCGTGCCGATCTGATCATGCGGTGCTTCAAGTACGCGCACGCCCAAGTGGCGCAGGCGCTGGAGCACGATTGCGCGCTGTCTGGAAAGCGTGGTGGCGGTGACCGCTTCGGCGACAGATTGCATGTCGGTGACGGTGGCGGTTGCAAGGCCGGCGAGTTCGGCATCGGCCATGACCACGAACAGCACGAGGTGGCGCTCTACCAGTCGGCCCACGTTCTCGACCATCAGCTCGGCGCTGGTGGGGTCGGAGAAATCAGAGAACAGCACGATCAGCGAACGGCGCTGCAGCCGTGCGGCGAGCGTGGACAGGGCGAGCGTGAAGTTGGGCTCGCCGGGATGGTAGTCGAGCCCGGCGGCGGCGCGCTGGAGGCGAGCGAAATCGCGGCTGTCGGTGACAAACGGGGTGGCAACCTCCGGGCGCGCAGCGAAGCCGAACAGCGCGACGCGATCTTGCGCCTTGAGTGCGACATAGGCGGTGGTGAGTGCGGCGGTGACGGCGCGGTCGATCCGGGGCAGGCCGTTGATCGGCTCGCACATCGCCTGTCCGCAATCGAACGCGAAGACGATCTGGTTGTTGCGCTCGACCTCGTATTCCTTGGCGAAAAGGCGGGCGTGGCGGGCCGAGCTTTTCCAGTCGATCCGGCGGCGGTCCATGCCCGGTTCGTACTCGGCAAGTGCTTCGAATTCAGTGCCCTCGCCACGGATACGCCGCGCGATCAGGCCGAACTGGGCATCGCGCAGGAATATCTGCAGTGCCGGGCTGCGTACCGGGGCGATGTTCGGCCAGACCCGCACTTCGGCCTCAAGATCGCGGGTGGCCTGGCGGTGGGCGAGGCCGAGCGGGCCGCTCCAGCGCAGCCACAGGCGGGTGAGCTGGCCGGTGCCGCGCCGGGTGGGGGCGATCGTGGTGCTGCCGCTCCATGCGCCGTCCGCGAAGGTGAGCGGCAGGGCAATACGGCCCCCCTCGGCAAGGCGAGGGTCGCAGGCGATTGCCGCGTCGGGGCGGATGCCGTTGCGGACACGGGCGAGTGCGGCGACCACCGTCAGAGTGGCAGGTTCGCCGACCTCGCTATCGGACGGCGCGTGGATCTGCACGTCCTCGAGGGAGCCGGCGAAGAGGCCGTCGAGCAGGATCAGCACGAGCAGTGCGCCGCCCAGCGCTGGTGCGGCGATCCAGGCCGCAGGAGCGGCCGCGGCCAGGACCAGGGCCAGCGGGGCGAGGCCTGCAAAGAGCAGGACTGCACGGCCCGAGGGCAGGATGGCGGCAGGCTTGATCAACGGGGGGCTTCCGTGCCTTCTACCAGCGCAGCAACGATAGTCTCGACCTGCTTGCCTTCGATCTCGGCAGCGGGGCTGAGCATCAGGCGATGGCGCAGGACGGCAGTGGCGAGCGCCTTGACGTCGTCGGGGATGACGTAATCACGACCATCGAGCGCGGCGCGTGCGCGGGCGGCCCCGGCCAGCAGCACGGCGGCGCGGGGGCTGGCTCCGACGACCAGATCGCCACTTTCGCGCGTGGCGCGAACCAGGCGCACGATGTAGTCGACAATCGATTCGGCGAGCGTGACCGAGGCGATGGCGGACTGTGCGCGGCCAAGCTCTGCCGCCGTGGTCACGGAAACGACGCCGAGATCGGCAGGCTTGGGTGCGCCCTTGCCTTCGCCGTAGCGGGCGACGATGCGGGCTTCCTCCTCGATGGAAGGATAGCCGACGAGGAGCTTGAACAGGAAGCGGTCCAACTGGGCTTCGGGCAGCGGGTAGACGCCTTGGCTTTCGATCGGGTTCTGCGTGGCGACCACGGTAAAGCGTTCGGACAGGGCGTGGACCTCGCCGTCGAGAGTAACGCGGCGCTCCTGCATGGCTTCGAGCAGGGCGGCCTGCGTCTTGGGCGGGGTGCGGTTGATTTCGTCGGCCAGCAGCAGTTCGTGGAAGATGGGGCCGCGCGTGAGCGTGAACTGGCTGGTCTGGAAATTGAACAGGTTGGAGCCGAGGATGTCGCCGGGCATCAGATCGGGGGTGAACTGGATGCGTCCGAAATCAAGGCCGAGAGCGGCGGCAAAGGTCTGTGCGAGGAAGGTCTTGGCCGTGCCGGGAGGGCCTTCGAGCAGGACATGGCCGCCTGCGAACAGCGCGACGAGCAGGTGATCGAGCACCTCTTCCTGCCCCACGATCGCCTTGCCGACTTCGGCGCGGATCCGGCCGGATAGCGCGCCGAGCTCGGTCAGGGACATTTCGGAGGTCGTCTCGGTCACTTGAGGTGCCTTTCTATCTGCTGCAGCACTTGGGCGCGCTTCGTCAGTTCATGGGGCTTGCGGGCATCGCGCAAGTGGCGCGCGGCCTGGGAAAACGGTGGGCCGGCGATGGCCCGGCGGAGTTGCGCAGCGTCGATCAGGCGCTCGGTCTCCTGCGGGTCGAGGCCCTTGGGCAGGCCCAGCGCCAGCGCAATGCGTTCGCGCGTGGCATCGGCATAGGGCGCGGCGGCGAGGTGGACGCGGCCGGCGCGGCGGATGAGCCCCGCAGCGTTGGCGGCCAGAGCGGCCTTGCCAAAGGCGATTTCCTGCCCCTGCACCAGCGCCGGTCCGAAGCGGTTGAGCGCGCGCCAGGCAATCGCCAGCGCGGCGAGGAAAAGGCAGATCGTGGCGGCCAGGAATGGTGGCTCGAACGCGAGGGTCAGCAGATTGCGGCTGGCGCCGAAGCCGTTGAAGGTCATGTCGAAGACGATTGGTTGGCTGCGATCATCCGCCGTGGCGAGCACGAGATCGCGGGCAAGCATGGCGGTGTTGCGGTCGGCCAAGCCCCAGTTGTCGAGCAGATCGGGCTCGAACACGAGGACGACAGGGTACAGCTCCTCATCATCGCCGCCGTAGCCAGGGTCGATCCCGGCGAAATTGTTGAGCGCGGGATAGTAGCCATCGTCATCGAGAAACGCCGCGAGCGTCTTCCCGTTGCCGGTGGTGAGAAGGGGGACGAGGCCCTTGCCGGAACCGGTTTCGATCTGGCGATCGTCAGGGAACTTGCCGCGGCGGTCACCAAGCTTCCAGCCGCCCGCGGGTGGCGAATCTTCATCGCCGATCTCGACCGTGACGTTGTCGGCAAAGCCCTTCCATTCGGGCGCCTGCGTGCCGACCATCTGCACCCAGCCGCGCTTGGCGGCCTTGGCGTTGACGCCCATTGCCAGCCACTTGGGGGTGACGACGATTGTCGGGCCCCAGTAGCGGTGGGCATCGACGATCCTGGCGATCTCCTTGCCATCGGCATCGGCTGGCGGGGTGAGGATGAGCAGGCCCGGTGCGTTTTCCAGCGCGCGGCGGTTGCGCTGGCGCTGGACGTCAAGGCCTTCGGCTTCGAGCATCCGCGCAAGGCCGGCATAGCCATTGAGGCCTTGCCCGCCGACAAGCGCGCCGCCGTTGTTGCCGTTGCCGCCGGTGCCGTTGCCAAGGAACCAGAGCAGCGCGACGAAGGCGAGCGCGCCGACCAGCAGCATCCCGATCAGCGTGCCGCGCGAGAACGGGGTTGGTGCGGCATTGCTCATTGTGCAGCGACCGTCAGCGGCGCGATGGCAAAGCGCGAATAGGCTTCGCGCGCCGTGCTCCATTCGTCTGCCCCAAGGGGCCGCAGGGCATAGCGGGCGCGCTCGACCAGGCTGGCGATGGTGCCGAAGGCGGCGCGCGCTTCTCCGGGTAGCCCGGTGATCGTGCCGATTTCGCGCGCGGTGCTGGAGGGGGCCAGCCAATCGGGCCGGGCGCGGGCGATCTGGCCAACGCTGCGCTTGAGCAGGAGATGCGCGGCCTCGCCATAGAGGCCCTGCGCGGCAAGGCGGTCAGCGTCTTCGAGCAGGGCGAGCGCTTCTTCGCGCAGCGGTGCCCATTCAGGCTCTGCCACTCTCCGGTGGGTGCCACGTTCGCGCCACAGCGGCCAGAGCAGGCTCCATGCGATCCACAGCACGCCGAGCCCTGCGCCGACCAGCATCAGCATCTCGATCACGCTCCAGCTGCCGCCGAGCAGGCGTCCGAGCGGTGAGAGAAGCCATTCGAGGAAGCGGCCAAGCGCCTTGAGCCAGTCCGGCGTGACGGGCACGGGATCGGGCGGGACAGGTGCGAACTGGATATCGCCCGATTCGCGGATCGAGCGCCATGCAGCCTCGGCTGCGGCCGCATCATTTGCTGGTACTGTTGCCGAAGCCGGTGCCGTCACCCGCGCAACCTTGCACGCGGCAGGCGGCGGGGCAAGGGCAAGTCTTGAGCCAAGCGGACCTGATTACTGGCCGCGAATGCGCTCCATGGGATAAGTCCCAAGTATTCGCAGGTTCTTGGCAAAGAAATCGAGCTCTTCGAGCGCGAGATCGACGGGGCGTTCACCCGGCGCGCCGACGATATCGGCATAGAATTCGGTCGCGGCAAAGCTCGCGCCGCGCTGGTAGCTTTCCAGCTTGGTCATGTTGACCCCGTTTGTCGCAAAGCCGCCCAGCGCCTTGTAGAGCGCAGCCGGGATATTGCGCACTTCGAATACGAACGTGGTCATCGCCGGGCCGGAGATGGTGGCCGGATCGCGCGGGGTCCTGGACAGGATCACGAAGCGGGTGGTGTTGTCGTGCGCGTCCTCGACGTTGTCCTCGATCACCTTCAGGCCATAGAGTTCGGCGGCGATGCGCGGGGCAAGTGCGGCCACGGTCGGATCGCCCAGTTCGGCGACATAGGCAGCGGCCCCGGCGGTATCGGCATAGCTCATCGGCACGATGCCGCGGTCACGCAGATAGAATCGCGACTGGCCGAGCGCCTGCGGGTGACTGTATGCGGCGGTGAACGGACCATCGCCAAGCGCCATCAGGCTCGCATGGATCTCGAGGAAGTGTTCGCCGACAATCGAAAGGCCGCTCTCGGGCAGCAGGAAGTGGATGTCGGCTACGCGCCCGTGCTGCGAATTCTCGATCGGGATGATCGCGTGGGCCGCGCGGCCTTCCTTGACCGCGTCGAGCGCGTCTTCGAACGAGAAGCATGGCAGCGGCAGGCAATCGGGCAAGGCCTCGAGCGCGGCGCGGTGGGAGTTGGCGCCCGGCGCCCCCTGGAACGAAACGGCGCGCGCAGGATCGGCGGCTGCAGCGGCAGCCATGTTCTCGACAAGGGCGAGCGCGGGGGCGGGATAGCTCTGCATGATGGCTCGCGCGTTAAGCCGCTCTGTTCTTTCGGGCAAGGGAGATCGAATTTGCGGCGCAAACCATCTTGCGCTGCCGCATGGCCCTGACTAGAGGGACCCCGAACTCGCGCGGGTGTCGGCAAGGTGCTGACGTTGCGCCTATGGGGCTCGTAAATGGACGATCGTTTCAATACCATCGCCGGATGGACCTTGTTCGGGGGCATCGTGGCTCTGGGGCTCTCCAGCCTGTCGGCGCACTACTTCCTGGCCGACAAGGAGCACCGTCCGGAAAAGATGGGCTACGCGATCGAGGGCGTCGTCGAAGAAGGTGCCGAGGGTGGCGGGGCGGCTGAGCTGCCGCTGGCGAATCTCCTCGCTGCTGGTGACGTTGCCAAGGGCGAAGCCGTTTTTGCCAAGTGCAAGGCCTGCCACACCGCCGAGCAGGGCGGCGCCAATGGCATCGGTCCGAACCTCTATGGCATCGTCGGCAAGCCGGTCGGCAAGCATGCTGGGGGCTTTGCCTATTCGGCTGATCTCGCTGCCAAGGGCGGCAACTGGGATTTCGCCACGCTTGATGCCTGGTTGAAGAACCCCAAGGCCTTTGCCGCCGGCACCAAGATGTCATTCGCCGGTCTGCCCAAGGGTGAAGACCGCGCCAACGTGATTCTCTATCTCAACTCGCTCGGCTCGAACCTGCCGCTGCCTGCGCCTGAAGCCGTTCCGGCAGCTGGTGCTGCGCCTGCCGAAGGTGCTGCCGTTGCTCTGGTTGGCGATGCCGCCAAGGGCGAGGCAGTCTTTGCCAAGTGCAAGGCTTGCCACACCATCGATCAGGGCGGTGCCAACGGCATTGGTCCCAACCTGTTCGGCGTTCATGGTGAGGCCGTGGCTGGCGATCGCGGCGGTTATGCCTTCTCCGACGCGCTCAAGGGCAAGGGCGGCACATGGGACGATACCACGCTCGATGCCTGGCTGAAGAATCCCAAGGCCTTTGCCGCTGGCACCAAGATGACCTTCGCCGGCATTGCTGACGATCAGCAGCGTGCGGACGTGATCGCCTACCTGAAGTCGAAGAAGTAAACTTCGCTTTCAGAAGAAATTCAAAAGGGCGTCCGGAGCGATCCGGGCGCCCTTTTGATGTCTTCGGTACCTATTGCGTTTGCGCATGAGCCGCGCAGAGTTGCGCTTTAGGAGAAACAGATGCGCCTGTTTACTGCATTGCCGCTTCTGCTCGTCATGACTCCGGCCGGTGCGGCGGAACCTCCCGCCGCCATGCAGGGCAACTGGACCGTTGATTTGTCAGCCAAGCCGGACGAGCCTTACACAAAACCGATGGTGCTACAGCTGCAGGCCGATGGCACGGTCAAGGGCAGCTTCTACGAGAGCGAAATACTGGCAGGACGCTGGAAGACCGACCGCGCGCGGACTTGCGTGAGCTTTCGCACCACCGATGGCGCCGGGCCCTATCACACGGCGGCGTGCCTGGTGGGCGATCACATAGAGGGCCAGACCTGGGCGGAGCATCGCAGCTTCCTGTTCAACTGGAACGCGAGGCGCTGATCGTCAGAGGTGGCAGGCCTCGGCCATGATCGCTGCATTTAGCGTCTCTGGCTCAACCGGGGCGTACTGATCGGCACTGTCGGCGGCAACGGCGTTGCGGGACAGGATCTCGCCGGACGTCGCGTAGTCCGTTGCCGCGGCAATGAGCACGCGCTTCGCGGCGCAGTCATAGCGGAACAGGATGATCTTGCGCCCGGTGGCCAAGCTCGCGGCGGGGGCAAAGTCGAAACCTGCCCAGACCTGACGGACAGCAAAGCTACGAGCCGGACTGGGCGGCAGTTCGCGGACTGATTCGGGACGCACGAGCACTTCGGTGCGGTCCTCGGCCACGCCGATGACCTTCCAGTCGGCAGACCATCCTCTTGCTGCAATGTCTTCTGCCATTGCCCCGCCGGAGAAGCCGAGGAAGGCGAGAGGGAGCAGCAGGCTGCGGATGGAGGTCATCGGGTGGCTCCGGAGTGCTTCGGTTAAGGTGCTGATAACCATGCCCGCCAGGCGCGCCCAGCTAGGGGTTTGTCCTGAGTCCCGCGATGCGACAGCAGGCTAGTTGTCGGTTAACGCAGGCTCGCCCGCACGGCCCTTGAACCCTTGGGCAATCACGTACCACTCCGAGGAATCCTTGCGGCTCGAGGGGGGCTTGGCGTGCTTTACGGTCGTGAAGTTCTTCTTGAGGATCTTGAGGAGTTCGCCATCGGTGCCGCCGGCAAAGACCTTGGCGACGAACGCCCCGCCGGGGGCCAGGGTCTGGACGGCAAAGTCTACAGCCGTCTCGACCAGGCCCATCGTGCGCAGGTGGTCGGTCTGCTTGTGGCCAACGGTGTTGGCGGCCATGTCGGAGATCACGAGATCTGGGGGACCATCCAGCGCACCTTGCAGAGCTTCCGGCGCCTCATCGGCCATGAAGTCCATCTGGAAGATGGTCACGCCCTCGATCGGATCCGTGGGCAGGAGATCGATGCCAACGATCTTTGCCGCCGGCGATTTCTTGCGCACGACCTGGCTCCACCCGCCAGGCGCGATGCCGAGATCGACGACACGCTTCGAGCCTTTGAGCAGGCCGAACTTCTCATCGAGATCGATCAGCTTGAATGCCGCGCGGCTGCGCCAGCCTTCGGCCTTGGCCTGCTTCACGTAAGGGTCGTTGAGCTGGCGCGACAGCCAGCGCACCGATGAGGCCGAGCGGCCCTTGGCGCTCTTGAGCCGTTCGTTGGGATTCTTTCCGGAACGACTCATGCTGCTTCCGTTTTCCTGGGCCCGCGCGGATCGGCGCCGGTGGCCATGAGGCTGCGCAGGATGCCTTCGCGAATGCCGCGATCGGCAATGCCAAGGCGCTCTGCCGGCCAGATGTCGAGGATCGATTCGAGGATGGCGCACCCGGCAACGACGAGGTCCGAGCGTTCGCGCCCGATGCAGGGCACGGCAATGCGCTCCGCCGGGGTCATCGTTGACAGACGGCGCGAGATGTCGCGCATGGAATCGGCCGGCACGATCAGGCCGTCAACTGCGCGGCGATCATATTGTGGCAGTTCGAGATGGAGTGATGCCAGCGTGGTGACGGTGCCGCTGGTGCCCAGCAGGCGGATGCTGCGCTCGCCCTGCGCTGCGTGCCGGATCGGCGTTACGCGGGCGGTGAAATCGGAAAAACCTTCGTCCACACGTCGGCGCATCTCGGCATAGGCGACCGCGCGGGCATGCGGATCGTCGGCAATCGCGCCGATGCTCTCGGTCAAAGAGACGACGCCCCATGGCACCGACTGCCAATCGAGGATCCGGGGCACGGTTTCGCCGGTTTCCACCAGCACCATCTCCGTCGACCCGCCGCCGATGTCGAAGATCATCGCCGGGCCGTTACCCTGTTCGAGCAGAATGTGGCAGCCGAGCACGGCGAGGCGTGCCTCTTCCTGCGCGGTGATGATATTCAGGTGGATGCCGGTTTCGTTGCGAACGCGATCGATGAATGCCTGGCCGTTGCTCGCACGGCGGCAGGCTTCGGTGGCGACCGAGCGGGCAAGATGCACGTTGCGCTTGCGCAGCTTGTCGGCACAGACGTGCAGGGCGCCAAGCGCGCGGTCCATGGCCTCGTCGGAAAGGCGCCCGGTCTGGGCCAGTCCCTCGCCCAGGCGGACCACGCGGCTGAAGGCGTCGATCACCACGAAATGCTCGCCCGAGGGCCTTGCGATCAGGAGGCGGCAGTTATTCGTGCCAAGGTCGATCGCGGCATAGGCCTGGCGGTGATGGGGCAGCGGTTTCTGCCAGGTGCTTGCACCCTTCTGCCAAGTGCTTGCACGCTCAAACGCGGGCGGTGCGGGAGATTCCGCCACCACAGCCGGAGTTGCCGCGGCGATAGCCTCGTGCGTGCCGCCACCGCGTGCTGCGGGCGGACTGGTCTTGCCGGCCGACTTGGGTGGGACACTGCTCCCGGTCTTGCCGCGTGGCCGACGGGGCTTCTTCCTTTGCCCCTTCTTGCCGCCTGCCGTCTTGCCGTTGGCCGGCTGGCCGTCCGGTCGCGCGCCTTGCCCATTTGCCGGCGGAATGGAACCCGCCATGAATCGTATTCGCTTATGTTTTCCCGCGCCGCCTGATGCAGGCCGGGTACTTGATGCCAATGCTAGCGATGTGCCGCCCCGCCCGCAAGACCGGCACCAAAAATGCCCATTGACCGCTTGACTTGGGCGCACTCGCCCCCTAGTTGCGCGCCTCACACTGCCCCGTCGTCTAATGGTAAGACTACGGATTCTGATTCCGTCTATCGAGGTTCGAATCCTCGCGGGGCATCCAGCTTTCCAGATTTTCTGCCTGCCATGAGCAGCCCCCAGGTGATCGCCAGGACGAAAACCTGTGCCTCGATGACCGCGGTGAGCCCCCGTGCAGTCGTTGTAAGCCCCTGTTCGCCAAGCAGTTTGCCAATCCTGTCGACATCGAGCTGCATGCCCGCAACTCCCAGCTCGAGAGCCTGGAGTGAGCCTGCCAGCAGAACTCCGCCGGAAAGGTAGATCAGGAGGCCCGCCGTCCCTCCCGCGCACAGTGCGGCGGCAAGCACGACACGTCGGCTTTGGCCGGTGCACGCGGCCCACGAGGCCAGACCTGCCGCAGAGCCAAGAATTGCGCCCTCAAAAGGTCCGGTGACGTAAAGGTCCGATACGCCGGACAGCAACCCCACGCCTTCCCGGCCCAAGAGGTTGCCCAGAGCGCCAGTCGCGAGGCCGCCCAGTGCGGCGCCGGCAACGATCCACCAATCGGCATTCTGGCGCCAAGCGACGGTGGCAGCCATTCCCGCGCCCAGACCTGCACCGGCGAGAAGACCGAGGACACCGACCATCGCGGACAGAACAAGCACCTGACCGCCACCGCCAGTCCCCGCGATGATGCCATAGCACAGCCCGGCGGCGGCTCCGGCCACGAGTCCCGACAAAGTGCAGGCCGCGGCGATACGCGACGCTCGCGCCATTGGTTCGGCAGCATCCGCTTGCTGCGGCATCGCAGCAATGAAGCGGTAGCCGTGTTTCGGCACTGTCTGAATGAAGCGGGGATTGGCCGCATTGTCTCCCAGCGCACGGCGAAGGGTGCGGATACACTGTGTCAGCGCCTCGTCTGTAACCGGGATGCCCTGCCAGACCTCGTCCATGAAGCTGTCCTTGCTCACCAGTTCGCCCCGCCGCGCGACCAGCAGCGCGAGCGCATCGAAGTAGCGGCTGCCGAGCTCGATCGGTTTTCCGTGTTGCAGCAACTGCCGGTTCTCGCAGTCGAGCTCGAAGTCCCCGAAGCGCAGAATCTGTGCGTGTCTTCCCATTTCCTCCGGGTCTGCTGCCATACCGGGGCATTGGCAAGCGCTTGGCGCGTTTTCAGCAATTGCTCATTTTTTCCTCATGCCTCTCAGACCGCGCCGCTGCATCAATCGCCGCCATAAATGCGCAAGGAGGCTCGAGCATGACCAACGCCCACACTTCGAAGACTGCCAATGGCTGGCGAATTGCCGGATGGGGCAGCCTCCTGGCACTGCTCCTGCTTCCCGCCCTTGCGATGCAGCTGACCCCGGAGGTGAATTGGACTGCCGGGGACTTCGTGTTCGCCGCAGTGCTGCTAGGCTTCATCGGCGCCGTATGCGAACTTGCGGCCAGATATGCTCAGGCAGGAACACAGCGCGCGGGTTACATCCTCGCCGGTGTTGCAGCCTTCCTTACCGTCTGGTCAAACGCTGCCGTTGGCATCATTGGCGACGACAATTCCGTCAACACGCTCTTCTTCCTCATGGTTGTTGTCGGGATGGCGGTGGCGGTGGCTTGTCGGTTCCGCCCCCGCGCCATGCGCTGGATAGCGTTGTGCCTCGCCGCAGGCCAGTATGCCGCCGGTGTCGTCGCCCTCAACCAGATGCCGGGGCACGCTGTCGAATGGGGCGTCCTGACGTTCTTTGCCTTGCTGTGGCTTGCAGTCGCCTGGTGCCATCTCCGCGCTGAACTGGCCTAGCACCGCCGCATACAGCTTGCGGGGCCCACCAGCGCGCACCGGCGTGTGCGGCAATCTTTCCTTGCACGGTTCGGGGGTTGCGCTTTCCGGCATGGTGACCGACCTATGCAGGCATGACTGAAGAAGAAAAGCAGCACGAGCTGACCAAGCGCAAGTTCTACAAGGCCGAGCAGGAAGCCGGTTTCGTCGAGAACCACCCCAAGACCACCCCCCAGCAGCAGGACCCGGCCTACCGGCTGGCCTTCCGTGACACCGACTTCCTCCTGCGCGAGGAATTGCGACCGGTGCGGTTCCAGCTGGAACTGCTCAAGACCGAGATGCTGCTCGACGAAGCGGACATCGGATCGACGCTGGTTGTCTATGGGTCTGCGCGCATCCCTTCGCCCGACATGGTCGAAGCGGCGCTCGCGACGGCGACCACGCCCGAGCGCAAGGCGGTGATCGAGAGCCTTGTTGCCAAGGCCAAGTACTACGAAGAAGCGCGCAAGCTGGCCTTCACCGCCAGCAAGTGCGGGCTGGTGGAAGACGGCAAGCGCCAGTTCGTGATCTGCTCGGGCGGCGGGCCATCGATCATGGAAGCGGCCAATCGCGGGGCGCACGATGCTGGCGCCGAATCGATCGGGCTGAACATCGTCCTGCCGCACGAGCAGGCACCGAACAGCTATGTCACGCCGCACCTCTCGTTCCAGTTCCACTACTTCGCGCTGCGGAAGATGCACTTCCTGCTGCGGGCGCGGGCGGTGGCGGTGTTCCCGGGAGGCTTCGGCACTTTCGATGAGTTCTTCGAACTGCTGACCCTGATCCAGACCGGCAAGATGAAGCCGATCCCGATCCTGCTGTTCGGCGGTGATTACTGGAACCGCGTGGTGAACTTCCGTGCGCTTGCCGAGGAAGGCGTGATCAACTTCGAGGACCTGGAGCTGTTCATTCCGGTGGAGACAGCCGAGGAAGCCTGGGACCACATCGTCAAGTTCTACGATCTGGACTGCTGACCGATGATCCGGACCGCGCGGCTGCTGTTGCGACCGGTGCGCCCGCAGGAGGACCTTGCGGCGATGCACGCGATCATGCGGCAGCCGCGTGCCATGGCCTACTGGTCCACACCGCCGCACGACAGCGAGGCCGTGACAGCGGAATGGCTTGGCAACATGGCGGACATCCCTGACCTGGAGGGTGAGGATTTCATCGTCGAGCATCAGGGCCGCGTCATCGGCAAGGCGGGATTCTACCGCTTCCCCGAACTCGGCTACATGTTCGACCCGGACGTCTGGGGGCAGGGCTTCGCACGTGAGGCGGTGGGCATGGTTATCGCGCGCGGCTTTACCGTCCATCACCTGCCGCGCATCCTTGCCGACGTCGATCCGCGCAACAAGGCTTCCATCCGGCTGCTCGAACGGCTCGGTTTTGCCGAGACACACCGCGCGGCGCGGACGTGGCTGGTCGGCGAGGAGTGGTGCGACAGCGTCTACTTCGCGCTAACGCGCGAGGATTGGGATCAGCGCACCGCCTGATGGCCGAGCGGGCCGTGGCCAGCGCCGAAGCCGGGCGCGGCCAGCAGGGCAGCGCGGACGAATTCTCTGGCGTCTTCCACCGCCTCTTCGAGCGACGCGCCGCTGGCGAGCAGCGTGGCGATGGCGCTCGACATCGTGCAGCCGGTGCCGTGGGTGTGGCGCGTCTCGATGCGCGGTGCGGTCCAGACGCGCTCGGACTGCCCTGGAATGACCAGGCGGTCGATCACTTCGGGACCGTCGGCGTCCCCGCCCTTGGCGATATAGGCAATGCCCCGCCCCTGCATCGCGGCATCGCCACCAAGCGCTGCGAGCTCAGGTACGTTCGGCGTTGTCAGCGTGGCGAGCGCCATCAGTCGTTCGAAGGCAGCAATTGTAGCTGCGTCAGCGAGCGCTGCACCGCTGGTGGAGATCATCACGGGGTCAAACACGATGGGCACGGACAGGCATTCGAGCCGGTCTGCTACCACGGTCGCAATCTGGGGTGAGCCGAGCATGCCGATCTTCACCGCATCTACGCCCAGATCGTTGAGGCAGGCGTCGATCTGCGCGGCGACCATGGCGGGATCGACCGGGAGGACGGCATGGACGCCGGTGGTGTCCTGCGCGGTCAGGGCGCAGATCGCGGTCATCGCATAGCCACCAAGCATGGTGATCGTCTTGATGTCGGCCTGGATGCCGGCGCCGCCGCCGGAATCCGAGCCTGCGATCGACAGGACGCGAGGGGGCTTCATCCCTTGAACTTGCGCTCCGTTGATGGCGGGTGCTTGGCGTGGAGCGCCTTCGCCCGCGTCGGGCGGTCCATAAGTTCACCGCCGCAGTTGGGGCAGCGATCGTCGAGCTCTTCGGCGCATTCGGCGCACCACGTGCATTCGAACGAGCAGATGAAGGCGCCGGGGGCTTCGGCCGGAAGATCCGCGCCGCAGCGTTCGCAATCGGGGCGCATTTCGAGCATCAGGCAGCCTTCCTGACGGCATCGCAGATCTGGTCGACCACGGCCTCGACTTCGCCGGCGTCGTCGCCCTCGGCCATCACGCGAATGACCGGTTCGGTGCCCGATGGACGGATGACGAGGCGGCCCTTGCCGATCAGGCGCGCCTCGGCATCAGCGATCGCCTGCTTCACCGTCTTGTCGTCCAAGGGCTTGCCGCCAGCAAAGCGCACGTTCTTCAGCAATTGCGGGACCGGGTCGAACTGATGCAGCAGCTCGCTGGCCGGCTTGCCGCTTTCCACCAGCGCGGCCAGCACCTGCAGGGCCGCGACCGTGCCGTCACCAGTGGTGGCGTGATCGGTCAGGATCATGTGGCCGGACTGCTCGCCACCGACATTGAACCCGCCTTCGCGCATGCGTTCGAGCACGTAGCGGTCCCCCACTGCGGTGCGTTCGAGTGTCAGGCCCTTGCCATTGAGGCAGCGTTCGAGGCCGAGGTTGGACATGACAGTGGCCACCACGCCGCCGCCGCGCAGCTCTCCACGCGCGGCAAGCTGGGTGCCGATCAGTGCCATGATCTGGTCGCCGTCGACCGTCTGGCTTTTCTCGTCGACCACGATCAGGCGATCGGCGTCGCCGTCGAGGGCAATGCCGATATCGGCCCGCACTTCGCGGACCTTGGCCTTGATCGCATCAAGATGGGTGGAGCCGACGCCTGCATTGATATTCTTGCCGTTCGGCTCGACGCCCATGGCGATCACTTCGGCCCCCAGTTCCCACAGCGCCGAGGGCGTGACGTGATAGGCCGCACCGTTCGCGCAATCGATCACGATGCGCAGGCCGTCGAGCCGCACATTGTCGGGCAAGCTGGCCTTTACCGCATGGATATAGCGGCCGCGCGCATCCTCGATCCGGCGGGCGCGCCCGACTTGAGAGGCGTCGGCGAGGGCAAGATCCTGGGCCAGCATGGCTTCGATGCTGAGTTCCGCATCGTCCGAAAGCTTGAAGCCGTCCGGCCCGAACAGCTTGATGCCGTTGTCCTCGAACGGATTGTGGCTGGCCGAGATCATCACGCCAAGGTCCGCCCGCATCGAGCGGGTGAGCATGGCGACTGCGGGCGTCGGCATCGGTCCGAGCAGGACGACATCCATGCCAACCGAAGTGAACCCGGCGACCATTGCGCTTTCCATCATGTAGCCGGACAGGCGCGTGTCCTTGCCGATCACGACGCGATGGCGGTGGTCGCCGCGCTGGAAGTACGTGCCTGCCGCCTGCCCGACCTTCATCGCGGTCGCGGCAGTCATCACTCCGGCGTTGGTCCGGCCCCGGATGCCATCGGTGCCGAAGAACTTGCGTGCCATGAAACGGCGTTTCCCTCTTTTTCGTGCGCCCGATCCCGGGCGGCATGCGTTGCCTTGCCGTGCAACCTAGCTAGAGTTGTCTCAAGATGACCTTACCGCCTTCTGAAAATTCGTCCATCACGCAACCGCCGATCCCGGCGATCCGCGCAGGCTGGATCTTCGCCGCGCTTGTCGGAGGGCTTGCGCTGGGCCTTTCCCTGGCGTTTCTTGACCCGGCGCTGCTTGATCCCGTGCTGGTCGTGGCGCAGCCTGTCGGTACGCTGTGGCTGAACGCCTTGCGCGCCACGATCGTGCCGCTCGTGGTTTCGCTGCTGTTCACCGGCATCGCTCAGACGGTCGCGGCAGCGCGTGCGGGGGCGCTGGCTAGACGGGCGTTGCTGTTCTTCTTTGCGATCTTAGCCGGCGGAAGTGCAATGGCGGGACTGCTGATCCCGGCGATCCTTTCCGTCTTCCCGATGCCGACCGCCGCCGCAGCAGCCTTGCGGGCCAGCGTCGCGCAGATTCACGACAAGGCGACCGTGCCCGGCTTTGGCGCCTTCCTGCAATCGCTGGTGCCGACCAACGTGCTGCAATCGGCTGCCACGGACCAGATCCTGCCGGTCATCCTGTTTACCGCTGTGTTCGGCCTTGCCGCCACGCGCCTTGCCGAAACGCAACGGCGGTCGCTCGCGACATTCTTCGAGGCCGTCGCCAATGCGATGCTGGTGGTGATCGGCTGGGTGCTTCTGGCCGCTCCCCTCGGCGTGTTCTGCCTCAGCCTTTCGGTTGCGGCGCAGAGCGGGACTTCGGCCATCGGCGCGCTGGCGCATTACGTTGTGGTAGTGACGTCGGCCGGCACCGTGATCTTCCTTATGGCCTATGCCGTTGCCGTGTTCGGCGCGCGTCTGCGGCTGGGCGAGTTCGCCCGCGCTGTGCTGCCGGCGCAGGCTCTGGCACTTTCGACGCAGTCCTCACTGGCAACCCTTCCCGCAATGTTGACGGTTTGCCGCAAGCTGGGCGTTCGGGACCAGACTTCAGACCTTGTGATGCCACTTGCCGTGGCACTGTTCCGCGCGACCGGGCCAGCGATGAACTTCGCTGTCGCCATCTACGTTGCGCATTGGTTCGGCATGCCGATCACGCCTTCGATGCTGGTTGCGGGCTTCGTGGTGGCAACGCTGACGACACTGGGCGCGGTCAGCCTGCCCGGCGCAATCAGCTTCGTGACCTCGATCGGCCCCATCTCCATCGCGATGGGCATACCTGTGGAGCCACTCGCCATCCTGGTTGCCGTGGAAGTCCTGCCCGACCTCATGCGCACGCTCGGCAACGTGACGATGGACGTCGCGGTGACGGCGGCGGTCGACCGCGCACACGGTGAACCTGCGCGATAAGTGCAACTGCTGTTTCGATAATTTCAACGACCTTGGGGCGGGACGACTTCGCAACCAACGACTACCTCGCGCGTTGGTCTGCGACGCAGATTTCCAAGCAAGGACGTTGACTATCATGGCGATTACACTTCCCCCGCTTCCCTATGCCGATACCGCACTCGAGCCGAGCATCTCGGCGGCGACGCTGCAGACGCACCACGGCAAGCATCACAAGGCCTACGTCGATAAGACCAATGCCGCGATCGAGGGCACGGACCTGGCGGACAAGAGCCTCGAGGAAGTCGTCGCCGCTGCCGAGGCAAAGGGCGACAAGGGCCTGTTCAACAATGCTGCGCAGAGCTGGAACCACGCCTTCTACTGGAATAGCCTGACACCGACCTCGTCCGAGCCGACCGGCGATCTTGCTGCAGCGATCGAAGGCAGCTTCGGCTCGCTCGACCGCCTGCGCGAGGAACTGGCGTCACAGGGCGCGGCACACTTTGCCTCGGGCTGGGTCTGGCTCGTGGCCCGCGGCGACAAGCTGGCTGTCGAACAGACGCATGACGCGGCGACCTTTGCCACCGGCGATGCCAAGCCGCTGCTGGTCATCGACCTGTGGGAGCACGCCTACTACCTCGACCACAAGAACCTGCGCCCCGAATATCTCAAGGCGGTGATCGAAAAGCATCTGAACTGGGAGTTTGCCGCCGAGAACCTCGGCCGCGATGGCACCTGGACCTATCCGGCCTGATTCGCATCCGCTTGCCCGTCCTCGTCGATACCGGCGAGGCGGGCAGGTTCGAAAAGAGCCTCGCCAAACAGGAAGCCGACGAGGTTCGGCCTGCCGATATGATCAAGCAGCGCGGCGATGGTCAGCAGGATCGGGACCGAAAGCAGTGCGCCGAGCACGCCCCAGATCCACGAAAAGTAGCTGATCGACAGCAGGATCGCGACGGGATTGAGGGTGAAGCGCGCGCCGAGGATCGACGGGGTCAGCACATTCGATTCGATAGCGTGGAGCACCAGGTAGGCAAGAACCGGCACCAGACCCACCGCCACGCTGCTGGCCGTGCCGAGCCCCACCAGAGCCAGCAGTCCCATCATCACCAGTGGTCCCAGGTAGGGCAGAAAATTGAGCACGAAGGCAAGGCCGCCCCACATGACCGGCGCGGCGAGGCCAAAGCCCGATGCTCCCAGCGCCACGACGACGCCGACGCCGAAGTTCACCTGTGCCACGGTAAGGATGTAGCTCGCGACACGCTCCTGCACATCGCGCAGGACCCGTGCGAGGCGGACCGAGGCGTTGAAGGAATGGCGATCCAGCAGGATGCGTCGCTTCATGCGAATGCGCGATTCGATCATGAAGAAGGTCATCAGCAGGGTAAGCAGGGTTTCGAGGATCACGCTCGGCGTGGCAAAGGCGACCTGTTCGATCACTGACGGACTGGCGACAACCACTTCGCGTGTGGCCGAATGCCCGGTGATCCGGGCAAGCTGCCGGTTCACATCGGCGATCCATGAAAGGTTTCCGCGAAGCTCGGCAAACCGTCCGGCAACCTGCCGGGCCAGGGCCGGGACCTGATCCACCATCACGAACGCGGGCTGCAGGATCAGCAGTAGCGCCATCAACACGACTGCGATCAGCGCGCAGATCGCGATGAAGGACGCCAGCATGTTTGGCAGGCCCAGACGGGTCAGTCGGTCGGCAAGCGGCGACATGACGATCGTGAAGATCATCGCCGTCACCGGAGGGAGAAAGACCACCGACCCGATGGAGAGCACGAACGGCAAGGCAAGGAACAGCCCCAGCCCCAGCAAAAGGACAATGGCCGATTGCAGCCGTGCACGACGATCCGCCGGATCGTCGACGTCCAGCGGTCTTTCCAGCATTTCTGACGGCTGTTGATTCACGCAAACGGGCCTGACGGAGGTTTCAATGTTCCATCCACCGTTGTCAGGCGCTGATCAATAGCCTTGGCAGGAGGCCGCGTGAATTTGCAGGGGAGTGTTGCTGCTCCGACAGAGCAGTCCGTCAGGACTGGCTGCCGGCGTGTACGGTATGATCGAGTTCGCTCATGATTGCCGAGTGGGCCACCGCATCATCAGTGCTGCGGCGCGGGATTTGCCCATTCTCGATCATTTGCGACAGTGCTGCTCGGGCGCGACCAACGCGGCTCTTGATTGTACCCACGGCACAACCGCAAATCTGGGCGGCTTCCTCGTAACTGAAGCCGCCTGCGCCCACCAGCAGCAAGGCCTCGCGCCGTTCGGGCGGAAGCGTGAGCAAGGCTCGGTGCATGTCTGAAAGGTGCATGGGCCCCTCCTGCGCGGCGGGGGCGACCAGGATCCGTTCAGCTACGGTTTCATCATAGTCGGCGCGGAAGCGGTTCCGGCGCATGTCGGTCAGGTAGGCATTGCGAAGGATCACGAAAGTCCATGCACGCATCGAGGTGCCCGGCTCGAACCGCTCCTGCGCGGCCCAGGCCTTGAGCAGCGTTTCCTGCACCAGATCATCGGCAAGATCCGGCCTGCCGCAAAGACCGCGCGCGAACGCGCGAAGGTGGGGGATGACGCCGGTCAGTTCGCGTTTGAACGTGACCGGATCGCTGGCGGGGCGAGGCGTCTTGTCGATGTCAACACCGGCAGCCTTCGGAGCAGCTTCAGCCATTGGACGGATCGTCCAGCTTGTTCAGCAGATCGGCAAAGGTGTCTGGCAGAGGTTCATCGAGTACGGAATCGTAAAGGCGCTTGAGCCCATCTGCCCATTCGGGCGGGCGCGGTTTTCCGCCTTTGCGGCGCTGCTGACCCGGATTCATTGGTTGTTCTTTCGACATTCGCTCTGTCAACGCCTCCCCCTCCAGGGATAAATCCAAAGTGTGACCGCAACGGCGCGGCAGATGCGCATTTCTGAATGCATCGCGCCCGTCCACTGAATTGCTTTCATCAGAAAGCGATCAAGGTAAACGGCAAAGCACGCGACGCGAGGTTTTGATGTGGAACGATATTGGCTCCTGTCGGTTCCCGACCTGATGCTTGCAGCGAAATTTTCGCTTCGCGGGCGTTTGGCTGTATCGGGGGAAGCGGGTTTTTTGGTGAAACCTGCAATGGAAGGGACAACGGGCGCGCGATGGAGAAATTGCTTGCCCAGAAAAAGCTGACGCCCAGATGGTACGAGCGCTTTCCCCGCGCCCTGCCCGTCGGTATTTTTGGCCTTACCATGGCAGTCACGGTCATCAGCGTCGCAGCCATCGAAACTGCCGAAGATCGTCGCCAAACCGCCACCACGGCGCAACTTGCCCAGTCCGTCGCGTCCGGTCTGGAGCGGCGGTCCAACGCCAATGCCGCCTATCTGCGTTCAAGTGCAGCGTTGTTCGCGACACAGCAGATGGTCGAGGCACCGCTGTTCCGTACCTTTATCCGCCAACTGCATCTTGATGGCCGATATGTCGGATCCGATGGGATCGGCTGGGCGATGAAGGTTAACAGCGCCGACATACCGACGGTTGAAGCAATCATGCAGAACGGAGGGGTGAGCGATTTTGCGATCAGGCCCAAGCCCGATGCCGAACGTCCGTTCGTAGTCCCAGTGATGTTCCTCGAGCCCGATACCCCGCGCAATCGACGTGCGATCGGATTCGACATGTTTTCCGAAGCGGCGCGCCGCGCGGCGATGAAATCGGCCGAGCGGACCGGCCAGCCCACGGCCTCGGGTGCTGTGGTGCTGCAGCAGGAAGGCAAGGAGACGCGCAAGCCGGGGTTCCTCATCTACATGCCGGTGTATACCCTGAACACCGATCCCAACCCCCGCACGCTGCGCGGATACGTCTACTCTCCCTACAATGCGCAGCGCTTCCTGGAATCTTCTGTCGATGCCAGCCACCTCGGGGGTGCGGGCGTGCGACTCTTTGATGAAGATGCATCCGGCAGAACGCTCATGGCGGAAGTCGCCCCGAGCGGAGCATCCGGACGGATCATCCGTCAGGCCCTCGACATCGCCGGGCATCGCTTCGTTCTGGAGATCGAGGCACCGACAACACCGATGCTTTCGATAATGTCGGTCATGTCGCTGCTGTTCGGCCTGCTCGTTGCAACTTTGCTTCTGGTCCTCGCCCGTCTGCTGACCCAGCAGGCCGTGGAAGACCGCATCGCCCTGGCCTGGTTCGAGCAGCAGTCCTCGATCCGCAACTCGTTGACGCGCGAACTCAACCACCGCGTCAAGAACACTTTGGCCAACGTGCTTTCGATCATCTCGCTGACGCGTCGCCGTGCGACGAGCCTGCCGGAATTTGCCGACAGCCTGGAAATGCGCATTCGCGCGCTGTCGGCAACTCACGATTTGCTGACGCAGTCCGATTGGGGAACGACGCCGGTCATGGCTGTCGTAAGGGCCGAACTCGCGCCCTATGCGCAAGATGCCCAACGCCATCTCGTTATCTCAGGCCCTGACGTGGAACTCGCGCCGAACGATGCCTTGTCGCTGGGGCTTGCCATCCACGAACTGGCCACAAACGCGGCAAAGTACGGGGCGTTAAGTGTCGAGACCGGGCAAGTGTCGGTCACATGGGATATGGCCGGCGAGAACCTGGCCCGCATCGAATGGGTCGAACGGGGAGGCCCTGCGATCGACACCACCGTTCGCCGCAAGCGCGGTTTCGGCACAGAACTGGTAGAGAAGATCGTTGCGCACGAATTGCGCAATCCGGTCGACCTGAAGTTCGAGGCCGAAGGCGTGCGCTGCAGCCTGCTCATTCCGGTCAGACGGCGCGGCGATTTCGCCATACGACAAGGGCGCGGCTGACACCGCGCCCTTTTCTTGGTCAGTGGTCCGAAAGTCTTTAGAGCGGACGACTTGATCCGAAGAACAGCGCCTGGCTGATCGCGGTGCGCACGGTCTGCTCCTGGAAGGGCTTGGTGATCAGGTAGGTCGGCTCCGGACGATCGCCGGTAAGCAGGCGCTCGGGATAGGCGGTAATGAAAATGACCGGCACAGACCCGATGCGCAGGATGTCGTCCACGGCGTCAAGGCCCGAGCTGCCATCAGCCAACTGGATGTCGGCAAGCACCAGGCCGGGCTGTTCGCGCTGGACGATCTCCAGCGCCTGAGTGCGCGTTGCCGCCATGCCGCAGACATCGTGGCCGAGCGAGCGGACGAGGTCCTCGAGCTGCATCGAGATGAGCGGCTCGTCCTCGATAATGAGAACCGACGTGGCAGATTCGCGGTCGATCTCGGCAACGGCATCCTGAACCAGCAGTTCGACATCAGCAGGCTCGCGACCCATGATGAAGGCTGCTTCCTCGATGCTGAAGTCTTCCAGCGTGGTCAGCAGAAGAGCCTGGCGATTGGCGGGCGTCATGGCCGCGAGCCGTTCCTGCGCGGCGGCTTCATGATCGCCGAGCAAGCCGCTCGACCGGTCCACCGTGTCGACGTAGGCCGTCGACCAAACCCGGTTGAACGCATGATAGAGCTGCGGACGCCCTTCGCCGATCATCGCACGCAGGGAGTCGTCAGCAAGCGCCGCTTCCAGAGTTGCGCGCACGAACGAATCGCCCGCGCTCTGGCTTCCCGTCAATGCGCGCGCGTAGCGGCGCAGATAAGGGAGTTGATTGGCAACCTTGGCACCCAGAGTCATTCGCACCCCTTCCCGGATAGTAACGTGCGATCAAACGCACCATAACGTCATCCGGTTCCCGATCGGGAACAAGAGGAAAAATGCGCTTACCCCGCCTGCGATGCGGGCAGCGTCTGCAATGTGGTAACGACCCAATCGGCAAGAAGGTCCGGCGAAGTGGGTTTGCGGAACTGGATGGCAAATCCGTGGCTGTCCGGCACCGATCCGGAATCCAGCCCGGAAGTGATGGCCACTGCGCAGCCCGCTTCATACAGGCGCGATGCAAGTTCCAGCGAGTTGCCGTCGGGAAGCTGCAGATCCAGCAAGGCGACTGCCGGCAGGCCTCTCGCCACAAGGTCCGTTGCCGCTTCAATGGTGGAGGCAACAGCCACCGTAAGTCCGCGTTCCATCAAGGAATCTTCGATGGCCATGGCGACGAGAAGGCTGTCTTCGACAACGAGGACAAGATCCTGACCGTGTCTGACGGCAGCTTCGTTTTTCGGTTCCATCCGGGAACCCTAAGGCACATCACGGGAACAAACCCTGTCTTTTGACATAGCAGGTCCGGCGGACTGATGATGAAAGGCTTGGGTATGGGCAGGGACGATGCAGACTACGGCGCCGGGCGGGAAGTCGGCGCAATGGTGCAGGATCAAGGTGGAGGAGGGGGGTACTTGATGCTGAACGGAGGACAGCCGTGCTTGGCGTGCCCGCTGGCTGATT
This sequence comes from Novosphingobium sp. CCH12-A3, assembly GCF_001556015.1. Taxonomy (NCBI): domain Bacteria; kingdom Pseudomonadati; phylum Pseudomonadota; class Alphaproteobacteria; order Sphingomonadales; family Sphingomonadaceae; genus Novosphingobium; species Novosphingobium sp. CCH12-A3. Next base: position 25,429 of record NZ_LSIA01000153.1, read on the forward strand.
GCGAGGCTTTGCATCAGCCGCCGGCAGATGTGCGCCAGTGGATTGCCGCGTTCCGCCACGGTGAAATGCGCTTCACCCGGGGCGAGCAGGTTTTTGCACAGGGGACGCGGCCGACGTTCCTCTATACCGTGCTCTCGGGGGTCCTCATGCGGACACGCCTGCTTGAGGATGGCCGGCGCCAGATCATCAATTTCATGTTCCCGGGTGACTTTCTCGGGCTGCAGGCGGCACTCGATGCGGAAATGAGCCACACTGTCGAGGCGCTGACCAATGCCACCTTGTGCACTTTCGTACGCGAGAAGTTCTTCGATCTGGTTGCCCAGCAGCCAAGACTGTCGTTTGACCTGACTTGGCTTGCGGCCCACGAGGAAGCGGCGCTGGAGGAACACCTCGTCTCGCTCGGCCAGCGCAACGCGCGCGAGCGGATGGCGGCGCTTGCCGTGTTTCTCGTCCAGCGCGGCATCGATACGGGAATTGCGCCGGGCGGTGTCCTCGCGCTGACGGTTACGCAGGGGCAGATTGCCGATATGCTGGGGCTGTCGCTGGTCCACACCAACCGTACCCTGCAAACCCTCAGGCGCATGGGGCTGGTCGACTGGACCCTTTCGACCATCAGCGTTCCCGATATTGCCGCGGCAAAAGCCTACGCAAAGATCGATGGCAGCACATTTTCTTCGCGGCCTTATATCTAAGCGTTGATTTAAAAGGATAAAAATTTTTCGAGAGCTTGGAACCGCCTTCAGGGACGCTCGTTTAGGGTATGTCACCGCCGAGACCCCCCCTCCCGTCCAAGCGGCTGGTGATACGATCCCGAAAGGTCCCCGATGGAAACGTCGGGGACCTTTTTTTGGTTGATCGGCCCCGGCTGCGCTCCCCGCGCGGCTGGGGCTTTCGTTTCCGAGGGTTGGGAGGAATTCGCTCAACCGGACTTATTGGCCAGCAAGGGCGCTCCGGATGCGGCCCAGAATGCCACGTGGCCGTTCCTGCTGTATCAAGGATACCAGTGCGGCAGTGCTGAAGGGCTTGGGCAGGACGCGGCCAAGCCCTGCGGCTGTATCGGGGATGGCTTCAGGCGTCGCGGTGGTGAAGATGATCAGCGGCGAGTTCTCGCCCAGTTGAATGGCCAGTTCTGCCAAGGCCCAACCATCGCCCCTGTCTGCAAGGTGCACGTCGAGGACCAGGATCGATGGAACATACTGTTCCAGCTGCGCCATTGCCTCCGCAACGCTGGCGCAAGTCGTTACCGGTGCTGCACCCGCTTCGCCAAGAGCGTCGGCGATGTCCATGGCAACCAGGCCATCGTCTTCCACAACCAGAGCAGGACCAAGCGCACGGCCAGACTTTCGTCGCGCCGTCTTCTTGTTGTCCTGTGTCGTAGTCGGCACCGTCTGTCGCCCCCTGATCTGACCTGTCTCGATGAACGCGGGCAGCCAAGCAGCGTTCCACCGCCCGTCCCGCCCGCCATGTTGACGGGCGCGAACAGGCCGGCAGGCTCAGACTAGAGGCTTGTCGTAAATCACGTAAGTCTTGTTGACGTGGCTGTCGATCGCTTCGGCGATCGCGTTCATCCCCTGATTGTCGTCGAGAATCCAGCCGATCTCCCCGCGCGAGGCGCCGTAGTCGCGCACCGCGTTGAGGCGGATCGCCTCGATCATCATGAAGGCCAACTGGCTTGCCAGGCGCGAGGCCTGGAGGCGCTTGCGCACACCCATCAGCGGCACGCGCATGGTGCGCACCCGCGGCTTGCGCAGCCACAGCAGCAGCTTGGCCCAGTTGAACGGGAACAGCTTTCCGCCCATCGGCTTCAGCACTTCGTTGAGATCGGGCAGTGTCATCATGAAGGCCACCGGCTCGCCCTCGTACTCGGCGATCATGATCAGGTCTTCGCGCACGATCGGCTTGAACTTCTTGCCGGCATACTTGATCTCGGTGTCGGTAAACGGGACAAAGCCCCAGTTGTCCGACCAGGCATCGTTAAGGATGTCGAGGATCAGCGCGGCTTCTGCATCGAACTTCGACTTGTCGACATTGCGGATGCGGATCTTGGCGTTCTTCTCGCCCGATTGGACAATGCGCTGGATCAGCGGCGGGAAGCCCTTGGTGATGTCGAGCTCGTAGGTATTGAGCGTCTTGGCCGGCTGGTAGCCCAAGGCCTTGATATAATCGTCATAGCGCTGCGGCTGGTGGCCCATCATCACTGTCGGTGGATGATCAAAGCCCATGGTCAACTGGCCCGGCTCTTCCCAGATCGACATCGACAAGGGCGCAAGCACGCGGGTCATGCCCTTTTCGCGCAGCCAGCCTTCAGCGCGGCCGATCAGTGCCTGCGCGACGGCCTCGTCCTCGGCCTCGAGCAGGCCCCAGTTCCCCGTGCCCGGCCCCATGCCCTGCCTGGGATCCATGGCGATCGCCAGATGATCGATGTGGGCGGAGATACGACCCACAACAGCGCTGCCCCGGCGAGCAAGGAACAGTTGCACGTCGGCATGTTCGAAGAACGGGTTCTTGCCGGGCGTGATCAGCTCTTCGGCTTCCATCCGCAGCGGCGGTACCCAGTTGGAGTCACTGGCATTGAGGCGATACGCAAGGTCGACGAAGGCCTTTCGGTCAGCCTTGCCGGAAACCGGTGTGATGATTACTTCGCCTTGAGCCACGATCTTGCCTTTGTTTGCGGATATGGGGTCGTTGCCGATGGGACTGCGGTCCCGACCGGCGCATTGTCAAGCCGCAGGGCGCGGTGTGGGGACGCCCAGAGGCTATTGCTTGGTGCAAAAAAAAGCCGGCCTGAGCCGGTAGATACGGGTCATACTGGAATTTGTGGCATGATTGCGACCGATACGCTTGAAACTCCCCGCGACGTGGCTCCTGCCGGTGCCGAAGCTGCCAAGCTTTCCCGCGGCCTGGCAGGCACGCCTGACGACAAGGAAATGCTCCGCTCCGCCGTCGAATTGACGCGCGATATCGCGACCGCGCGGCCCGAGATCTACTGGCCCGACATGCTGGGCTCTGCAGCCCTTGGTTACGCCGCGCTGGCCGGCGCGATCCTGATCGGCAATCCGCCCGTCGCCGCGCTGTCCGGCGTGGTCGCGGCGCTCGCGCTCTACCGCGCCTTGCTGTTCATCCACGAACTCACCCACATCCACAAGAACGCGCTGCCGGGCTTCCGCTTTGCGTGGAACCTGCTGGTCGGCATCCCGATGCTGACGCCCTCGCTCATGTACGAAGGCGTCCACACGCTGCACCATGCGCGCACGCGCTATGGCACGGTCGAGGACCCTGAGTACCTGCCGCTCGCGCTGATGAAACCGTGGTCGCTGCCGCTGTTCGCGCTGGTCGCCCTGCTGCTGCCGATAGGTCTGCTGATCCGCTCGGCAATCCTCGTGCCGCTGGGGGCGGTCATCCCGCCACTGCGCCGCCTGGTGTGGGAGCGTGCCTCTGCGCTATCGATCAACCCGGAATTCCGCCGCCGTCCGCCCGAAGGCGAATTTGCGCGCATGGTGTTCTGGCAGGAACTGGGTGCATCGGCCTGGGCGCTGTTCGTGTTGTGGTGGAGCGCGACGCACTCGTGGCGTCCGCTGCTGATCGGGATTGCAGTGATCTCGCTGACCGCGCTGCTCAACCAGATCCGTACGCTGGTGGCGCATCTGTGGGAGAACGAGGGCGAGGCCATGACCGTGACCGGCCAGTACCTCGATTCCGTCAACGTACCCCCGCCCGCCTGGCTGGCGCCGCTGTGGGCGCCGGTTGGTCTGCGCTACCACGCGCTGCACCACTTGCTGCCCTCGATGCCCTATCACTCGCTGGCCGAAGCGCACCGCCGGATCGTGGCGCACCTCGGCACTGGCTCGACGTATGAGAAGGGCAATTACAACGGCCTGCTGCCGCTCGTCGGCAGGCTGGCGCGCAGCACGATGATGCCGCGCTGAGTGGAAAGGCCACGCTGCCTCAGGCGGCGCGGCGGTTCCACGGCATCAGGCCAAGCAGCCTGGCCATGCCGCACCAGCCGGTTGCCCCGGCCATGAACAGGCCCGCACCGACGAATGCCGAAAGCGCGACGAAGCCCTGCGCCACGGTGAGCGAAAGCGCCACGCCGGCAAGGATCAGCAGCCCTGCGATCATCTGGACCTGCCGCATGATCTCGAGTGGCGCCTTGGCATCGGTCTTCACCGGCAGGCCGGCCGAGCACCAGCCGTCAATGCCCCCTTCCAGAAGGTAGCCGGGACAGTCGGACACGGCGGCGAGCCGATCGGCGTTGGCAGCGGTGCGCATGCCCGAACGGCAATGCCAGATCACCGCAGGATGGCCGGATACCGGCTCCAGCGCCGACAGCGGCATGTTGGCCGCGCCCGGAATGCTCTGCCGGCGATGTTCGTCGGCGTCGCGGATGTCGATGAGCCGGGCGCCCTCGTCGAGCAGCGCCTTGGCTTGTGCAGGGGTGATGGTTGGAAGCGTCATGGCCTCCATATATTAGATATTACGAAAATTAGCAATATCTAATTTTAAGGTCTATTCCTCGGTCCGGATCAGCACCGTCTCGCCGATGAGGAAGAACAGGACGAAAGGTGCCCAGGCGGCCAGCAGCGGCGGATAAGCGCCGAAATTGCCCATGGCCAAGGCCGCGTTGTCGAATACGAAGTAGGCAAAGCCCAGCGCCATGCCGATCACCGCGCGCACGAAGAGGTGTCCTGATCGCGCCAGGCCAAATGCTGCCACGGCACCGAGAAGAGGCATGAGCAGCGCTGAAAGCGGCCCAGAAAGCTTGTGCCACCACTTGCCATCAAGCTCGGTGGTGCGAAAGCCTGCCTCTCGGATGGCGGCGAGCGAACCCGATAGCTGGGTCAACGATTCCGCGTCGGCATCGACCCGGCTGATCGTGACCTGGACCGGTTCCACCGTCTTGGCAAAGACCTCGTCGCGGCCGATCGACGTCTTTCGGGCAGATTGTACATCGAACACAACAGGATCGCGGAATTTCCAGCCCGGATTGGCATAGGCCGCCGAGGGCGAAGTGACGATTTCGGTCACCATCCCGGTTGGGTCGCGGCGATACCAGCTGACTCCATCCATCCGCATCGACTTGCCTTCGCCGGCAACCGAGCGGGCGAACAGGATGTTCGGTCCGTCCTGCAGCCAGACGTTGGATTTGATCGCCGATTCCTGCGGGATCGGCCCATATTCCACGTTCTGCCAGGCTTTGAGCGTAGCAGTCGACCGTGTGACGATGCGTTCGTTGAAGCCGAAGGTCACCGCGGAGGTGACCGCCGCAACGAGAAACAGTGGTGCCAGCACCTGATGCGCGGAAAGGCCCGCCGCCTTCATCGCGATGACCTCGCTGTTCTGGTTCAGCGTCATCAGCGTGATGATCGTGGCCAGCAGCACCGAATAGGGCAGGAACCGGCTTATGAGTTGCGGCATGCGCAAGGACACATACGTCAGCAGCTCGCCCTGTCCGTTTCCGGCCGCTGCCAGCACCTTGCCGCTCTCGCTCAACAGGTCGAGCATTTGCAGGACCAGTACCAGCATCAGCAGCACGGCAACGATGCGCACCGCAAACATCTTCGCGATGTATTTCGCCAGAGTGCGCGACGGGAAGAATTCAAGCTGCATGGGCGGCGTCTTCCTCGACAAGGGCAGGCTCATCGCGCAGCCGCTTGCGCTCGAACAGCTTGCGGATCGAACGCGAAACCTTGGCAAAGCCGGTTTCGAGGGCACCGATCGGCTGGCCACCGGGAACGTAGGCGATCTTCCAGTACATCCACAGGATCAGGGCTGAAAAGACCACGAACGGCCCCCAAAGGGCGAGCACTGGGTCGATCCGGCCAAGGCTGGCCACGTCCTGCCCGTACTGGTTGACCTTGTGATAGGCGACCACGAGCACGATCGACAGGAATACGCCCAGTGCCGAAGTCGACCGCTTGGGCGGAACCGCCAGCGCCACTGCCAGAAGCGGCAGCAGGAACATCATCACGACCTCGACCAGCCGATAATTCAGGCTGGCCTTCGACTGATTGCGAATCTCTTCGGAATAACGGTCGTTCCAGCCGATCTGCAGCAACTCGGGGAGAAAATACTCGCGGTCGGCATCGCCGCGCTGGCGGAACTGCTCGATCCTCGGCAGGTCGATCGGCAGATCGTGGCTGGCAAAGGTCAGCACGCGCGGCGAGGCAATGCCCGGTCCGTCCTGCACGATCTGACCGTCGGTCAGGCGCAGGATCACCGTGTCCGGGCTTTCCTTGTTCGCAAAGAAGCGTCCCTCTCGCGCCGAGATCACCATGACCTGCCCATTCGAGGTCTGCAGGCGGGCGAAAATGCCGCGCAGGTCACGGCCTTCGTCGCGGCTCGAATCGACGCGCAAGGCGGTGCGGTCCTGCAGCGAATTGAACTCGCCGACCTTGATCGACGCGCCCAGTGCGCCCGAGCGCAGCTCGAACTGGAGCTGTTCGTAGTAATAGCGCGATAGCGGCTGGAGATAGCTGACAATCAGCAGGTTCAGCGCCGCAAGTCCGATCGCGAACATGTAGGGCACGCGCAGCAGGCGGGTATAGGACAACCCGACCGCACGCATCACGTCGAGTTCGGAACTCATCGCCAGCTTGCGGAAAGCGAACAGGATGCCGAGCATCAGGCCGAGCGGGATGGCAAGGCTGGCATATTCCGGCAGCAGGTTCGCCAGCATCTTGAACACGACACTGACCGGTCCGCCCTCTGTCGCCACGAAGTCGAACAGCTTCAGCATCTTGTCGAGGATGAGCAGAGACGCGGCGAGGACGAACACCGACAGCATCGGCACGAATACGAGCCGGGCAATGTAGCGATCGGTGGCGGTAAGGAACTTCACGTGGCGGGTGCTGGCGTCTTTTCGTGGATCGATATTCGGCGGGGCCTGGGCCTTGCCCGAGTGGCTGCCGACAGGTGAACCAGCCATGAGCTTTTACGGACTAGCGCTTCGCACGGCTTCGTGGAAGGGAAAACCGGCGCGACTTTCGCAAGTCATAACGAAAGTTATGGAATTGCCTCGCTGAAAGTCATAGAAATAATGCCAGTGCCAGTGAGGGAAAGTTCCAAGATGTCGCATGAGCAAACCGGTAGTGCGTGGTTCGCAGGCTTTGCCGGCGGTCAACCCGATCCGGAAAGGTTGAGCGCGCTGGCGCGCTGGTGCGAGCAACTCGCCCCCACCGAACAGCGCAAGGGATTCGAGCGGGTTCTTCTCGAGATTGCTTCGCCGCACACCGAGGAAGAAGGCGGACGCCTGAATGCCGCGTTCGACTGGATCGGAGTCCTTGCTGATTCCGGCGCGTTCGAATCGGCCGCGGTGGCGCTGATCCCGCGTGATGCCATCTTCACTGGCGGGCGCCTCAAGGACGGTTCGTTCGTCGCGCAGGTGATTCTCGATGGCGGCGTCGGCGCGCATTCGCGTGAGGCCCAGAGCCTGGCCATGGCTTGGATCGCGGCGCTGCTGCGTGCGTTCGCCCGCCAGGCTGTGGAAACCGGAGCCTTGACGGCACACTGACGGCCTTCGCGATCTGGCGCTTTGCGTCAGGTAAGCGGTGGCTTTACGCCTTTTCCAGCGTGCATTGCAGCGGATGCTGGTTCTGCCGGGCGAAGTCCATCACTTGGTTCACCTTTGTCTCGGCGATCTCGTAGGGATAGACGCCGCAAACGCCCACGCCGCGCTGATGGACGTGGAGCATCACACGCGTTGCCTGTTCCAGATCCATGTGAAAGAAGCGCTTCAGGACCATCACCACGAATTCCATCGGGGTGTAATCATCGTTCAGCATCAGCACCTTGAACTGGCTGGGCTTCTTCGGCTTGGCGCGGGTCTTGGTAGCGATGCCGACCTGATCGTCTCCGCCCGGACCACGTGTGTCGTCACCCTCTGCACAGCGCAGCGGAACGGACAGGTCCGGTTGATCGAAAGGTTCGGCTCTCATGATGCCTCGAATATCGCACTCACCGGCCCGCTTCACAAGGGGCACGAAGGGGATGGTGGCATGAGGATGGCGAATTGTTGCGCTGATACGACAGCACGACAGCATCAGAACGGCAAAAGGGCCGGCGGGAGTACCCGACCGGCCCTTTATCTTGTGGCTGGCAGCGCGGTTGGCGCTGCCGGTCAGGCTCAGGCGGCCTTCTTGATCTTTTCGACCGCGAGGCTGACGCGGGTCGAGATCGGCTGGAAGGCCTCGTTCGCGAGCTTCAGCATGGCTTCGCTGTTCTTCGAGCTGGCGGCAACCGCAGCGTCGAAGTTCTTGCGGAGCAGGGCTGACTGCTTCTCGAAGAATTCGGTGGGCGACTTGACCGTGGTCAGTTCCTTGACGTCAGCGGTCATCGCTTCGAAGACCGACTTGGTCTCGGCAACATAACCCTTGGTCATTTCCTGAAGGCCCGAAGCCAGGATCTTGGTCGATTCGACCACGGCTTCGACGTTACCCTTGGCAAACTCGCCGGCGTCGCCAAAGGCGGCCTTGGCCTTGTCCTGAGCGTCCTTGAATGCAGCGGTCATCTTTTCGGTCATTTCGGTGGTGGTAGCCATTGCGAACAGTTCCTTTCTGGGCGCCGCATTCATGAGGGCGGCGCTTGTTTTCTTCACGCTTGGAATGGCGGTGAAAGGACGCTTGGCTGCGGGCTTCACCGCGGCCGTCGGAGCGGCCACCACGGGTGGCTTGGCCGGACGGGCCTTGGGGGCAGGCTTGGGAGCCTGACGAACGGGCTTCGCCTTTGCGACCTGGGGCTTGCGCGCCTTCGGTGCAACCAGCTCTGCCACGGCAGGTGCTTCGACCGGAGCAGCTTCAGCATCCACGACCGGCTTGGCAGCGGGCTTGGCCTTGCGCGGCCGCGAAGCCTTGGGCTTCTCGGCGGCAACCGGCTCGACAACTTCGATCTCGGCAGTTCCGGCGACGGCTTCGGGCGCGTCGGCCAGCGCGACGGGCACGTCCACCACGGGGGCGGAGGTTTCCGGGCTTTCCTTCGTTTCTTCAACCATCTTGGCGACTCCTGCTTGCGCACGGGACGGGTTGAACCGTCTCTTGCTGCACTGCACAAAATAGGAGTCGACCGCAAAATGTCAAGAAAATTGTGCGGTGCACAAATTCCGTATTGGACCAATTACCAATGCCGCGCGCCTTTAACGCTCAGCGGCTGCGGACATAGCGTCCCGGCGCATCCTCGATAACCCGGTCGCCCTTGCCACCCGGAATGCGCTTGCCCTTGGCGGCCACGCGCTTGGGTGCCTGTTCGGCCATCCACTCGATCCAGTCCGGCCACCAGCTGCCCTTGGTCTCCGTGGCGCCGGCCACGAACTCCTCCAAGCTCGCTGGATCATTGGGATTGAGCCAATACTGGTACTTGCCCGCTTCCGGCGGGTTCACCACCCCGGCAATGTGTCCCGAACCGGCCAGCACGAACTTCCACTTTCCAGATAGATGGCGCGTCAGTTTCCACACGCTGTTCGGCGGCGCAATATGATCCTCGCGGCCCGCCTGGATATAGCAGGGCGTTGCAATGCGGCGCAGATCGACCGGCGTATCATCGACCACCATTGCATCCGGAATGATCAGGCGGTTGTCGCGATAGAGGTCGCAAAGATAGGCCTGATGCCACCGCGAGGGCAGGTTGGTCGTATCTCCGTTCCAGTGCAGCAGATCGAACGCCGGATAGTCCTCGCCCAGCAGGTAGTTGTTGACGACGTAGTTCCAGATCAGGTCCGTGCCGCGCAGCGCGTTGAACGTGGCCGCCATGTAGCGCCCATCGAGGTACCCGTCGGTGGACAGGCTTTGCAGCATCTTCAACTGCCCGTCGTCGATGAAGTTCTTGAGCTCGCCTGCGTCCTCGAAATCGACCTGCGCGGTAAAGAACGTGGCGCTGGCAACCTTGTCAGCCTCGCCCCTGCGGGCCAGCACGGCCAGCGTCGCCGCCAGCGTGGTGCCGGCCACGCAATAGCCGATGGTGTGGACCGCCGGAACCTTGAGCCGCTCGCGCACATGATCGATCGCCTCGATCTGGGCGCGAACGTAATCGTCCCAAACCACATCGGCCATGGAAGCATCGGCCGACTTCCAGGACACCACGAACACCGTCAGCCCCTGCGCCACGGCCCAGCGGATGAAGCTCTTCTGCGGGTTGAGGTCGAGAATGTAGAAGCGGTTGATCCACGGCGGGAAGATCAGAAGCGGCGTCTCGAACACCTCGTCGGTCGTCGGCGTGTATTGAATAAGTTGGAACAGCGGCGTTTCATGCACCACCTTGCCCGGCGTGACCGCGATATTGCGGCCCAGTTCGAACGCATCGGGATCGGTGTGGGTGAGCTGCCCCTTGCGCAAGTCGTCGAGCAGGTGTTCGACACCCTTGACCAGGTTCTCGCCCTTGGTCTCCATCGTCCGCTCGATCACCACCGGATTGGTCAGCGGGAAGTTGGCCGGCGAAAGCGCATCGGTCACCACCTTGGTGGCAAAGCGCAACTGCTCCTTGCGCTCGGGGCTGAGCCCTTGGGCCTCGTCGGCCATCTGCTGCACCTTTTCCGACAGGAGCAGATAGGTCTGGTGGATCAGCGCGAAAGCGGGCTGTTCGTGCCAGCGCTTGTCCTTGAACCGCCGGTCCTGCCGCGGCAGCTGAGGGGGCGCGGCATTGCCGGTTCCGGCCGAGACGAACTGTCCCATGACCGAGGACCACAGCGCCACGCTTTCGTTCCACAGCTTCGCCTGTGTTTCCGCGTGCGCGATGGGCAATTGCCCGGCCATGGCCATGAACGTCTGCGTCCACTTGCCGATGTCGCCCAGCCGGCCGAGCATCGGTTCGACCTGACCGGCCTGCTCCGCACTGAAATCGAGCCACATTTTCTGCAGCTTGGCCGCCGACATCGCCCAGTGCTGAAGATCGGCAGGATCGGTGGTTACGACTTCGGCTCCGGGCACCAACGGCGCGAACATCGCGCGCATCGCTTCGCCTTGCTGGCGGAACAGGTCTTCGAACACGACTGAATCCGGTGGCGAATCACCCAGGTTCTTGTTCGTCATCTTCCGTTCCCTGCCGTTACGTCATGGCCTTGTCTCAGCAGTCTATACACGCCGTGTGACAGCTTGTTAGCCTGCAGATGCATCCGCCGATCACGATCATGCTTCCATCGACAGCAAGGTTTCCACAACTGGGCAATTGGCGTAAGGGCTGCGCTGCGGCGATCCTGCCGCGCCTTTTCGACGAGTATTCAACCGTGGATGAAGAATTCTACCGCATGAAGCGCCTGCCGCCCTACGTCATTGCCGAAGTCAACGGCATGCGGGCCGCCGCGCGCGCCGCCGGTAGGGACATCATCGACCTCGGCATGGGCAACCCCGATCTCCCCCCGCCCGACCACGTGATCGAGAAGCTGTGCGAAGTGGCGCGCAAGCCCGACGCCCATGGCTATTCGGCCTCGTCCGGCATTCCGGGCGTGCGCAAGGCGCAGGCCAACTACTACGGCCGCCGCTTCAACGTCGATCTCGACCCCGAGACTGAAGTGGTGATGACGATGGGCTCGAAGGAGGGCCTCGCCAGCCTTGCCACCGCCATCACCGCGCCCGGCGATGTCGTGCTCGCGCCGAACCCGAGCTATCCGATCCACACCTTCGGCTTCATCATTGCCGGGGCCACCATCCGTTCCGTGCCGACGACGCCGGACGAGCGCTATTGGGATTCGCTCGATCGCGCGATGAAGTACTCGGTGCCGCGCCCGTCGATCCTGATCGTCAACTACCCGTCGAACCCGACGGCCGAGACGGTCGACCTTGCCTTCTATGAACGCCTCGTCGCCTGGGCGAAGGAAAACAAGGTCTGGATCCTGTCCGATCTCGCCTATTCCGAGCTTTACTACGACGGCAATCCGACCCGCTCGATCCTCGAAGTGCCGGGCGCAAAGGACGTGGCGGTGGAATTCACCTCGATGTCCAAGACCTTCTCGATGGCCGGCTGGCGCGTCGGCTTTGCCGTGGGCAACGCCCGCCTGATCGCCGCGCTCAAGCGCGTGAAGTCCTATCTTGATTACGGCGCCTTCACGCCGATCCAGGCCGCGACCTGCGCCGCGCTGAACGGTCCGCAGGACATCGTCGTCAAGAACCGCGAGCTATACCAGAAGCGCCGCGACGTGATGGTCGAAGCCTTTGGCCGCGCCGGGTGGGAAATTCCCAGCCCCAAGGCCTCGATGTTCGCCTGGGCCCCGCTGCCGCCCGCGCTCAAGCATCTCGGCAGCCTCGAATTCTCGAAGCAACTGCTCACCCACGCCGAAGTCGCGGTCGCCCCGGGCGTCGGCTACGGCGAGGATGGCGAGGGCTTCGTGCGCATCGCCATGGTCGAGAACGAACAGCGCCTCCGCCAGGCCGCGCGTAACATCAAGCGCTACCTGCAGTCGATGGGCGTCAATTCCTCGGCTGCCTGACGCGCGATTGATCAGGATGACGACGCGGCCCTCTCCGCCTTTGCGGAGGGGGCCGTTGCCGTTTCGCGCGATCCGTCAAATCAGGAAGCTGGACCGGGAGCGAGCGCTCGGGCACCTTGGCCCCGACGAACCAGAAAACGGATGCCAGCAATGAACTTCCACGACCGCGTCACCGTCACCATCGAGGATCACGTCGCCCACGTGCTGCTTGATCGCGCCGACAAGATGAACGCGCTCGACGATGCCATGTTCGAAGCGATCATCGCAGCCGGGCACCATCTCGGCCATGAGCGCGGCGTGCGCGCGGTGGTGCTTTCTGGCGCAGGTCGATCGTTCTGTGCGGGGCTCGATCTTTCCAGCATGGGCAACACCAGCCGATGGAAGGACGATGGCGAGGGCGGTGGTCTCACTGCCCGTACCCACGGCAACGCCAACCGCGCCCAGCAGGCAGCCATGGTCTGGCGCAAGCTGCCGATGCCGGTGGTCGCGGCTGTCCACGGCGTATGCTTCGGCGGCGGCCTGCAGGTGGCGAGCGGTGCGGACATCCGCTTCATCGCGCCCGATGCGCGGTTGGCGGTGATGGAAGTGAAGTGGGGCCTCGTCCCCGACATGGCCGGATACGCCCTGTGGCGCGGCAACGTGCGCGACGATGTCCTGCGTGAACTGACCTACACCCACCGCGAATTCAGCGGCGAGGAAGCTGTGCAATTCGGCTTTGCCACCCATGTCAGCGCCGACCCGCTGGCCGATGCCATGGCTCTTGCCCGCACGATCGCATCGAAAAGCCCCACTGCCGTGCGCGGCGCCAAGCTGCTGTCCAACCGCACGCCCGACATGACCGTGGACGAAGTGCTGATGGCCGAATCGGTGGCACAGCACGAGCTGATGTACTCGAAGAATCAGCTGGAAGCCGTGCGTGCGGGCATGGAAAAGCGCGCCGGAGAATTTGTCGATCCGTAACAGCCTGCTAGGCGGCGTGGACAAATTCCACAGCGCCACGGCTGGAGGCAAAAACCGCCAGTTCAAGGAGGCGAGGAGGCGCAATATCGGGAATATTGCGCAACGAGCCGACGCCGAAATGGCGGTTTTTGGTCCAGCCCCGCAGGGGTTGCCCTGTAAAAGGCCTTGGCAGCGTTGCTCGGCCTTGAAAGAGACCCACTCTTCCTGCGTCCTCGCGCCTCGCCAAGGCCTTTTACAGGGCAACCGTGGCGTTGTGGAATTTGTCCACGCCGCCTAGGTCTCGTAGGATGAAGGCCATCCATGATCCGTCCGGTGCTCTTGCCTCCGGTCTCGCCGCCATCCGCCAGCAGTTCCAGGTGCCCGAAGGCTTCCCGCCCGAAGTCCTCGCTGCGGCCGCCCTGGCGGCGGCAAGGGCACCGGGGCAAGAGCACGAGGATCGCACCGACGAGCCTTTCGTCACGCTCGATCCGGCAACGTCCACCGATCTTGATCAGGCCTTCCATATCGAAGCATCCGGCAACGACCTGATCCTCCACTACGCCATTGCCGACGTGGCCTGGTTCGTGGTCGATGGCGATCCGGTCGACGCTGAGGCGTGGAAGCGCGGCGAAACGCAGTATCTTCCCGATGGCAAGGCGGGACTCTACCCGCCTGCCCTGGCCGAACGTGCCGCGAGCCTCCTCCCCGATGGCCCGCGCCCGGCGGTCGTGTTCACTGTTCGCCTTGCGCCTGATGGCCAGGCGCGGCTCGATGCCGCCCGCCGCGCTATGATCCGCAGCCAGGCCAAGCTCGCCTACGACAGCGTCCGCCCTGACCAGCTCCCTGCCGACTTCGCCCGCTTTGCCGAACGCATGACCGCCGCCGAAGCTGCGCGCGGCGCCGCCCGCGTCGATCCGCCGGAGCAGGAAGTCGAAGCGCTCGGGGGCGGACGCTACGCCCTGTCCTTCCGCCCCCTGCTTGCTTCGGAACGGGCCAACGCCACGCTTTCGCTTGCCGCAAACCTCGCCATTGCCGATGCGTTGCAGCAAGCGGGAACCGGCCTGTTCCGCGTAATGGCCGGCCCGACCGCAGCGGCAATGGCGCGTCTGCGCAGCACGGCGGCCGGTCTTGGCCTCCACTGGCCGGAACATGTCGACCTCAAGGCCCTCGAACGCACGCTCGACCAGCGCAATCCCGACCACGCCGCATTCATGCTCGCGGTGCGGCGCGCAGGTGGCGGCGCTGGCTATGCCCCGTGGATACCCGGTGTCACGCCATGGCACGAAGCCATCTCCGCCACTTACGCCCACGCGACTGCGCCCTTGCGCCGCCTCGCTGACCGCTACGTGATTCGCGCCGTGCTTGCCATCGCCAACGGCAAGCCCGTCGCGCCGGAAGTCGAAGCTGCGTTCCAGCGCCTCCCCGCGGTCATGGCCAAGGCCGAAGCGCTCTCCGGCCAGATCGAACGCGCAGTCATCGACCTTGCCGAGACAGTCATGCTTCAGGGGCGCGAGGGTGAGACTTTCCGCGCCTGCGTGACCGATACGGACGGCGATTCGGCGCGCGTGCAGCTGCTCGACATGCCCGTAGTGGCCCGCGCCCGCATTGCTGGCGCCGCGCCCGGCCAGCGCGTGGACCTGAGCCTTACCGGTATCGACAGCAAGCAGCGCCGCGTCCAGTTCGCGCCGGTAAGCTGACCCCTGCACAAGAACCGCTTGCGGCAACGCGATCTTCCGGCTAACCGCGCCGAACCACGCAGCTCCTGCGATCGAGGCCCGATGGCGGAGTGGTTACGCACCGGATTGCAAATCCGTTTACGCCGGTTCGATTCCGGCTCGGGCCTCCACACTTGCCAGGGCTGCCGCTTCTTCAGTCTATCACCAGGTAATAGCCCGCGGCGTTGCTGGACGGATTCGTCAGCACGATCTCGAAGCGTCCGCTGAACAGCGGTGTCCACATGCATTCGCGGGTCCGTGCCTTGGCGGGCGGGTAGACTGGCCTGGCCTCACCGTCCAGTACCGTGAAATCGAGCGCGGCCTGTCCGGGCGTCGCCACGGAAACACGGGCGGATCGTCCCCCATCGAACAACTGCGGCAGGCGTACGGTTGCGCCCGGGTTGAGCATGCCCGCCTTGTATGCCGGCCCCAGCACGCGCCCGCGATAAGGCGGCGTATCGGGCATCACGGCCCTTGCGCGCCAGTTGGCCACCGGATCGGGCTCCCCGGGCATCGCGCGGGCTCCGAAGGAGTCTAGCGCGGCAAGGATCATGCCCAACTTCTGCGGATCGCCCTGCGAACTGTCCGCCTCGGCCAGAAGTGTAGCGACGGCTTCGGTCGGCCCTGAGGAATTGGTCAATACCACCCTCACTGGCACCTCGCGGTCGGCACTCTGCGTCTTGGCAGCACACCCGCCCAGCGCGGCGACGCAGGCAAGGACAGTCAGGGCAAAGGGTTTCATGGGGCAGGCTCCAGAATGAACTGCGCGCCGCGCGGGGCGTCGCCCAGCCTCAGGACAAGGCCGTGGCGTTCGGCGATCGCGCGCGAGAGGGCGAGACCAAGGCCGTGGCCGGGCTTGTCGCCGGGCGCGGTCGCACGGGAGAAGCGTTCGAATACCCGGTCGCGCTGGTCGCGCGGAATCCCGGGGCCGTCGTCCTCGACGGTCACGCTTGGCCCCGGACGGAGGATCAGGCGCACGTGCCCTCCTTCGGGCACGTACTTGATCGCGTTGTCGAGCAGGTTCGAAAGCAGCCGGGTGATCTGCATGCGCTCGCCCAGCATGGTCACGCCCGGGGCGATAGCGGCTTCCAGCGTCAGCCCGGCATCCTCCGCGCTGCCTTCGTAAAGGTCGGCAAGGCTCTCCGCCAGCGCCGTCATGTCGATCTCGGCAAGCCCTGCCAGATCGCCCCGGCGACTTTCGGCAGAGGCGATGTCGAGTAGCGAATCAAGCATCGACAGGATCGCACGGATGTCCTCGCGCGATTGGCCGATCGGGCCGCCAGCATTCTCGGGGCGAGCCTGCATCGCTGCACCCAGCCGATTGTCGAGGTGCATGAGCGGCGTCCGCACCTCGTGCGCGACATGCTCTGAAACCTGCTTGTAGGCCTTGAGCAACTGCGCTTGCCGGGCCAGCAGGCGTGCGCCGTGCCCCGCCACCTCGTCGATCTCGTCCCCGCCGCGCTGACGGGCGGGAAAGCTCGCGGCACGTCCATCAGCCGCCGCACCCAGCGCGGCGTTCACGGCATCCATGCGGCGGGCAAGATGCCTGGCGGTGATCCACGCAACGAAGGCCACCGCGCCGACAATCGCCGCGCCAACCGCCAGGAACGCCGCCGAAAGAACCGCCAGCGCAGAGCGGTCGCGGTCATATTCGCGCGCTGCCAGCAATTGCAGGTCCGGGGCAAGCCTGGCTCCTTGCGCATAGACCTCGGTGCCATCGGCCAGCGTCACGAACCCCTCTTCGGAGCGCGCGGAGTTGATCTGCGGCCAGCGGCGCACGTCGCCCGCCAGCAGCCGCCCCGCACCATCGGCAACCATGTAATGCGAACGCCGCCCTTCAAGACTGACCACGGCCTGCCGGTCGGCCACCCGGCGCAGCAGTTCCTCGCGCCCGGCCGTTGCGTATATGTCGATCAGGCCGGCGAGGTCGGTCGAGACGGTGGCCGAAAGCGAGGCCCGTGTCTGGCGCTGCACGGTGATCGTGGTGACTGCGAACAGCACGCCCACGGCGATGACCGCGATCAGTATCGAGGCTGTCGTCAGCTGGCCGAAGATCGACCGTGCCCGGACGCGCGCTGGCTTCATTCGCCTCTCGTCAGCCGATAGCCCGCGCCCCAGATCGTCTCGAGCGCAGGCGCGGCGAAACCGTCCTCGAGCTTGCGGCGCATGCGGCCGATGTTGACGTCGACGACATTGGTCTGGGGATCGAAGTTCATGTTCCATACGTCGCGCAGCAGCATTTCGCGCGTCACCGTTTCGCCCGCGTTTTCCATGAAATAGCGAAACAGCGCGAACTCGCGGGGCGAAAGCGCAATGTGCTTGCCCGAACGGAATGCAGTCCGCGCCTTCACGTGGCATTCGAACGCGCCGTAGATGATCACTGCGCCGTGAACCGCACCCGCTGCGCGGCGGTGCAGCGCGCGCAGCCGCGCTACCAGCTCCTGCGGCTCGTAAGGTTTGGCAAGATAATCGTCGACGCCCGCTTCCAGCCCTTCGATGCGGTTTTCGCTGCGACCCAGCGCCGAAAGCATCAGCACTGGCGTGCCCACCCCGGCTGAGCGCAGGCGCGAAACGATGGTCAGGCCGTCGAGATCGGGCAGCATGCGGTCAAGGATGATCACGTCGAAGTCCTCGGCCCCGGCGCGCTGCAGGCCTGCCGTGCCGGTCTGCTCCCATGCCATCCGGTCGCCATCGGCCAGCACCAGCTCCTGCACGGCCTGCGCGGCGCGTGGATCGTCTTCCACGTAGAGGATGTTGAGATTGCCCATCTTCGCTGCCCCCGATCCGGCATTTCCCCTGGCCGAACCGTCCGGCGCGATCATTTCACGCCGGACGGTGGCCTTGCAACCCTTCGTTTGGCGGGCGTTTCAGCGCATGTCCTCGACCGAGACCCAGCCCTTGGTGCCGAAGCTGTCCTGGACCTCGATGAACAGACCTTGCCGCTGACCGGTGGGTGTGAGAGCGGTCCCGGCGCGCACGGTACGAAGAGCTGCGGACTTGAGATCGGCCGCGGTGAACATCTTGGTGTCGATTGCGGTCGTGGCGTTTGCAGGTGCTGCCGGTGCCGGTGTGGCGGCCGGAGCGAGCGAAGCAAGCGCAGGCCCCTGGCCCGACAAGCCGTTGAAAGCCTTGACGAAAGCCTCGATCAGCATCTGCCCGTCCTTGCTTCCGGCATAGGCCGCACCGGTCGCACCGCTGGCCACCGCGCCGATGGTCCCGCCGCCATTTCCGAAGGAAATCGTGGTCTTCTTGACCTCGCCAGAGCCGGAGGCGACGGTCTGGCCATTGGCCGGGCTGATCAGGCGGATGCCGGCGGCCACCACTTTCTTCTTGCCGCCGAAGCCGCCGAACATGCCGAGCATCGAGCCGGCGCCTGGAATGCTGCGCATCATGCCGCTTGCCGCGCCCGAGCGGACGAGGCCTTCCATCGCAACGCCCTTAGCCTTTTCAATGGCTTGGTCGACTTCTTCCTTGTCGCCAGCGATGACGTTCATCAGGAACGTGGCAGGCTTGCCGCTGGCCGGATCGTGCAGCGAAAAGCAGCCGGATTCGCGGGCCATGGCGGCGATCAGCTCGCGCGGGGAGGACAGGCCGTACTTGGTCCAGCCTTGCGTATCGCCATCGACCAGCGCGACCGAGCCATAGCTCTTGTCGCACTTGGTGAGGGTGACGGGCGGCTCCTTGTCGGCAGCCAGGGCAGCAGTCGAAACCATTGAAAGCACGGCGAAAGTCAAGGTCCTGCGAAGCATCGGTCTTCCCCTAGAAGGGGGGCTGCACCCCCGTGCGGCCCCTTTCCAACTCTGGGGTAACTCTGCGGCAACTCCCCCCTGACTCCCACACAACTGTCCCGTCACTCTCGTGACAATTGCCGTTAATCTTCGCGGCAATTGCCGTTCAAGGAGCAACCTTGCCGAAGACAAGCACGCCGTTGACGGTGAACGCGCCAGTCGGGGCAAAATCGCTGATCTGATAGCCAAGGCCGACGTGGCTGGCGGCGTTGCCATAGAGCGCGCCCACCACGCTTGCGGTGCAAGAACCGATGCAGCTGTTGGCGTTTGCCGCCGCGATGGCAACCGAGCCCGAACCGAAGCGCATGTCGCCGCCGACAACGAGGCCGCCGTTGCCAGGGTCTGCCGATCCGCCCGGCGTTGCCACGGTCCAGCCCCGGTTACCGGTGGCGACGTTGAGGTTGAAGCCGACCTTGGCCTGCGTGCCGAACTGGACGGCGAGCGTGCCCGATGCCGTTCCCGAATTGCCGTCCGCCCCGTTGAAGTTGGTCGGGGCGGTCGAGCCGACGACGGCGTAGTTTACCGTCCCGCTTACCGGGAGGTTGGCTGCTGCGGTTCCGGTGACGATATGAACCTGAGGATTGGTCGAGGCATTGTTCGCGGTATCGTCCCAGCGCGTCCAGGCCACTGTATCATCGATCCGGCCGTGTTCCTTGAGCACCGAGGAGGTGCCATAGAGGATGTTGGAGTTCGGCGTCAGCTTGACCCGACTGATCGTGCCGTCCGGCGAGACCGTGACTTCGGCGGACGAGGACGCGTTGGTGCCGCCGTTTTGCAGAACCGCAGTTGGCGCGAAGCTGATCGTGGGCGAGCCGGACGAGGCGACGGTGCCGCTGGCCTTGAAGGCAGCAGAGCCGATGATGTACTTGCTGTCGCCGCCCGGCGTCAGCGCGGCGTAGGTGATTGCCGCCTTGTCTGCCGATCCGGCAAAGCTGCCGTTGACGGCCACGGTGCAGAAATTCGTGCAGCGGCTCGATCCGTCGTCCCCGGGCGCGACGAAGCCGAAGGTCCCGTTGGAATAGAGCTGGAACTGCGTTGTCGACTGCGAGATGTCGGCAAGACCGCCCGTGGTGGCGATGTTATAGACGTAATCGGCACCATTGAGACTGCCGCCGGGCATGACGATACGCGCTTCCATCGCCACTATCGGCAGGGTACGCCCGAAATTGACCTTGAAGCTGCCGGTGAACGTGCCCGGCGCGCTTGATCCGTCGATCCATGTTGGCTTGGTCGCAGCATAGAGAGCATAGCTGACGATGCCCGTCGTCGGCGCCGTGAAGTTTGTCGGCAAGGCCCGCGCGGCGAAATAATGCAGCCCCTGGTTGGCGTTGAGAGTGAAGGGATTTGCTCCGGTATTGGTGCCATTGGACCAGCGCCCGAGCACGATATCAGCATCACCAGCAACATCGCTGACCGTCATCGTGCCGGGCGTGCGCGTGATGTTGGCCGGGCGGGTGTAGCTTTGCAGCCCGCCGTTGGCATCGAGCGTATAGGCTGTGGCACTGAAGCCCAGCTCGCTGCCGGTGATCAGGCGACCATCCGGCAGGCGCAAGGTGGTGATGAAGTTGATGCGCGGCGAGGTGCCGTTGAAGCCGCCGGTGTACCCGGTCAGCACGCCGCCGCCGGTTCCGCCACCGGTAGTCCCGCCCGGAAGCGTGCCGTCCTTGCCGAAGATCACCGCGCCCTGGATGCGGCCCGCGCTGAAGCTGCCGCCGTAGGTCTGGTACATCAGGCCGAGCCGGTTGACCTGATCCTGTCCGGCAAAATCGCCATAGAGGGTGATGTTGCAACCTGTCCCGCCCGACACGCAGCCCTGACCGTTGCCGGTCATGCTGTTGCCGAAGAAGTAGTTGCCGAGGCTGTCGTAGATCACCTCCTGCATTTGGCCATTGGCATAGTTCGGCGTGCTGAAGGTGTAGGTCACGTCGCCGCCGGATTCGGGCATGACGATCGTGCCGAGCGTGCGGTAGGTGAGATTGCGGTTGTTGGTGGAAAAGCCGATGGTCAGCGCAGCATCGAAAGTGCCCGGCGCGGTGCGACCGTCGGAATAGACCGGGCGGGTTGCCGCCAGAACCTTGTAATCGACCGTGCCCGAAACCGGCAGCGTGCCGCCCTTGGGCGCGAGCACGACATAGGGCATGCCGTTGTTGGTGCCGAAGCCGAACTGGCTGTTCTTGAAGCGGGCGATGCCATCATAGTAGCGCCCGACGATGGCGCTGGCATCACCCGCAACATCGGTGACCTTGGCTCCAAGCGTGGCGATGTCGCCTGCGGTTTCAAGCTCCCCGGCAGCGTTGATCGTGGGGGTGGAGTTGGCAGGCTGGATATTGCCGTTGTGCCCGGCAAGCGCCTTTGAACCCGAGGCATTCGACGGAAAGCCGCCGGTGTAGGTGGTGAGGCGCGTGCCGCCGGTTCCGCCCCCGGTGCCGCCACTCGAACCAGGAAGCCCCGAGAACAGGTCCGGATTTCCACCGCCTGCGAGATAGACGTAGTAGCTTTCGACGAAGGCCAGCGTCGCGCCATCAAACAGCGCGGCGAGCACGCCGGCATCGGTCAGCGCCTTGAGATAGGCGAGGATCTGCGCCTGCGTGAGCAGGGTATATTCCGATGGCTTCCCGCCGTTTGCGAGGAAGGCGTAGTAGGCTTCGAGCGCGGTGACGTAGGTCGCGTAGACCGGCAGCGCGGTGTAGCCATCGGGCGTGCCGCCGCCGGTGAGGAAGGCGTAGTAGGCGGTAAGGAATTCGGCCTGCGCGCCGAGCAGCGTCGCAAGCTTGCCGCTGTCGATCAGCGCCTTGATGTACTGCTGCAGCAGGGCAAGGTCGGCCCCGGTATAGGCGCTCGGCACGCCGCCTGCCTGCAGGTAGGCGACATAGGCCGCGAGCGCATCGGCGAAGGCTTCGTAGTTCGGCGGGGTCGGCAGGCCGGTATAGAGGTCCGGGTTTCCACCATTGGCAAGATAGGTGAAGAAGGCCGAGTAGAAGCTGGCGAGCTGGCCGAGGAACACCTCGTTCGCGCCGACGGCGGAAAGCGCGGCGAGATACTGGCGGATCTCGTCCTGCGTCAGTGCGGTGTAGGCAGAGGGCAACCCGCCGTTCTGGAGAAATTCGTAATAGGCCTGCAGCGCCGTGGCGTAGCCGGTGAAGACGTTGAACGGCAGGCCCTGCCAGCCGTCGATGGACCCGCCACTGGTGAGGTAGGCGAGGTACTGCGCATAGAACGTGGCCTGTGCGCCGAGGAAACGGTCCAGCGCGCCCGCTGCGGCGAGGGCATCGAGGTACTGGCGCAGCACGGCGGGATCGAGCGCGGTGTAGGCCGACGGCACGCCGCCTGCGGCAAGGTAGGCCTGATAGCTGGCGAGCGCGGATGCATAGCCGGCGAAGACATTGGCGGGCAGGCCCTGCCAGCCGTCGATGGTGCCACCATCCTTCAGATAGGCGAGATACTGCGCGTAAAACGTCGCCTGCGCGCCCAGGACCTGTTCGAACAGGCCGGTCGCCTGCAGGGTTTCGAGGTACTGGCGCAGCGCGGCAGGATCGGTGCCTTCGTAGGCGCTCGGCAGCTGGCCGCTCTGGAGGTAGGCGAAATAGGTGGTCAGCGCGGTGCGGTACTGCGCGATGAACGTGGTGCCGCCATTGGCGAGATAGGCCTGAAGCAGCGCGCGGTCGCTTTCGGCAAGACGGACGAGCAGGCCGGAATCGTTGAGGAAGCCGATATAGGCGTTGATCGTCGCCTGGGTCGCGCCGGCAAACGCCAGCGGATCGCCGCCTGTGCGGATATAGGCGAAGTAGGCGCTGGTCAGCGAGGTGTAACGCGACACGAACTGGTCGGCATTGCCACCACCCAGCACGAAGGCGAGATAGGCATCGACCAGCACGCGGTTCTGGCTCGACAGCGCGGCAAAGCCATCGGTGCGCGAGCGGTAGGAGATGAAGGCGTTGATGTCCGCCAGCGAAGTGCCGCTGAACGAGGACGGCGCCGCGCCCGAACGGACGAGATCGAGGAACTGCACCATCAGCCCGGCATATACGGTGAGGAACTGCGCCTGGGTCTGGCCGCTGGCGAGGTAGTTCAGGTAGGCGCGGATCACGTCGGCCTGGGCCTGATTGAACGGCTGGCCACCGTAGAGGCTCTCGAGCCGGGCGGCATAGGCGACGAGGGCGGCAAGATCGCTGGACGGGAAGGTTTCGAGGCTGGGATTGGCCACAGCCGCTTCGATGCGCTGGCCTGAGGAGACGATATCGCCCGAGGCGCCAGCGGCTGCGAGCGCTTCGCCGAGGATCACGGGCACGCCGTTTTCGGCAGCGGCAACCGGGCCGCCTTCGCTGATCGCGGCGACTTGCGGTTCGGTAGCTGGTGTGGGCGCCGGTGCCGGAG
>NZ_LSIA01000154.1:0-312 GCF_001556015.1 Novosphingobium sp. CCH12-A3
CAGATCGCGCGACCGGTGCGGTGCCGTTGTGGCACGCAAGGGATGGGGCGCGGGACCGGTTGCGAGTGGCCGGGGGGCGGTTCCGAACCCCTTGTCGGCTCAGCCTGAGGGCGGACACATGTGAAAGGACGAAGCTTTGGCAGCGGCTCGCGTACTGCCTTGGCTTCTGGCAAGCGGCTGCGTGAAAAGAACCTGTCGTTTGTGCTGACACAGTCGCACAATCATGGCGGGTTCCGCATCCGCAGCGTCGCTCAGGGTTCGGCGCCGTGCTATCAGCCCTGGGTTGTCCTGTCTGTCCTTGGGTAACGGCAG
>NZ_LSIA01000155.1:0-3073 GCF_001556015.1 Novosphingobium sp. CCH12-A3
TGTAAACGCTCGCGCTAAATGGCGGCGTTCTGATCGCGCTATTTGTCAGTTGCCGGGTCCGATGACGAGGCAATCGCGCGCGGCCTGAACGATGTCAGCGGTGACCTCCTCGACGCGGTTGAGGGTCATGATCCGCCGCATCTGCGCGAACAGGCGCTCCATGAGCCGGAAGTTGCCGCGCGTGATGCGGATCACGGCTGCCTGCGCTTCGATCGCGTCGAGTTGGGCCGGGTCGAAGCTGATCCCGAAATCGCCGGCGTGGGTCGCGAGCAGCAGCCGCATTTCGGTCTCGGTAAGCGGTTTGAACTCGTGGACGAAGCCGATCCGCGAGTAGAGCTGGGCATAGCGGGCGAGGCGCTTCTCCAAGCCCGGCATACCCATCAGGATCAGCCCGAAGCCGTGGCGATCGGCCATGTCGCGGAGATGTTCGAGCGACTTTATGGTCAGGCGGTCGGCCTCGTCGACGATGACGAGGGGGCAGGCGATGCGGGCGGCGTCATGGGTGATTTCGTCCTGCGAGCCGCCCGCGACCGTCAGCCGGGCATAGCCCAGCTTAATGAGGTTGAGGCCCAACACCGCGTCGATCGTCTTGGGCGTGTTGCTGACCGACACGGTGTAGAAGACGGCGCGGCAGCGAGCGACCTTTTCGCCAAGGAGCGCGGCAATGGGACGGAGCGCGGCATATTCCCCCAGGTCGGGGAAGCTGGAAAACTCGCGCGCCGATCGCGTCTTTCCGACGCCCGGCCGGCCATGACACACGCCGATATAGCGGTAGTGCGCGCAGGCTTCGGCAAACTCGACGAACCGGGCATGTTCGCGGGTCGCCAGGAACGGCTGCTCGACCAGGAACTCAATCGTCAGCGGCGTAGAGCCGGAGCCCTCGGTAGGTGGTGGGCCGGGAAGCCGTATCCTCTTGGTCGCCATCGAAGGTCTCCGTGGGGGCAGGCACCTGCTTGTCGCGCTCCTTCGCGCCGCGCCGGGCGCGCTGGATCGCGCGCAACGACGGGTGCCCAGCGTGCTCGGAGCTGAGCGCACGGCAGACGAACCGGCCCTGGTGGTAGACGTGGATCTCGGTCAGGTCGCGGGGGTCATAGACCGCCTCGACCTGCTCGCCGACGAAGGCCGCGAGCGTGGGTTCGACATAGCGCCTGCCCATCAGACGGATGCCGTCGCGCAGCACTTTACGGGGCTTGGGCACGTGCACGAGCAGCATGTCGAGCTGTTCAAGGCTGTCGGGCATTGCGGGCAGGAACCCGCCCTTCTGCCAGCGCGTGATCGGCGGTTCGCCGGTGCTGCCATGCGGGCGACGATGATAGACGCCGCACACGAACGCCTCGAAGCGGGCGCGCAGCTCGTCGAGCGTGAGCACTGGCGCCGACAGCGGCTTGCCCGCGATCAGGTGGCCGGGCAGGTCGGGCAGGAACATGTCGTTGATGGTGCGGAACAGCCGCTCGATCTTGCCGCGCCCGCGAGGACGCCCCGGCAGCGAATGGATGAGGCGGATTTTGAGGGCGATGCACGCCTGCTCGATATGCTCGGAGATGAAATCCGAGCCGTTGTCGACGTAAAGCTGTTCGGGAATGCCGCTGACGATCCATTCGGGATTGGGCTTGCGCCAGATCGCCTGCCGCAAGGCGAGCGCCGTGTTGAGGGCACTGGGGGCATCGAGGCTGAGGAAGTAACCGGCGATGGCTCGGCTGTGATCGTCAACGATGACGGTCAGCCAAGGACGCACCGGGGTTCCGGCATCATCGAGCACGAGAATGTCGAGAACGGTATGATCGGCCTGCCACATCTCGTTCGAGGTCGCGGCTTCGCGCCGATGCACTAGCTCGTGCTGGTCGCGGTAGACGGCCGGATCGGAGGCTGCGGCGATCTGGCTTGCCGGTATCGCCCTGACGACACGCGCGACGGCCGCATAGCTGGGGGTTCGGTGTCCATGCGCGATGGCGAGTTCCTGCACCTTTCGGTGAATGGCGGCGACCGGGGGTCGCGGGCGCTTGGTGGCGAGAGTGCGGGTCAGTTCGACCAGATGTTCCGGCAGGTGCAGCCTGCCCCGATCGTTGCGCGGCAGACGCGCGAGACCGGCAAGTCCTTCGGCACGGTAGCGCCCGAGCCAGCGCTGCAACGTCCGCTCGCTCAGCGTGCCGGTGCGGGCGAGGTCCGCGAGCGGGATGCCATCGGCGAGGTGCGGTTCAAGGACGCGGTAGCGCTCGATCGCCAGCGGCGGGACAAGCGCCGGATGCGTCACCGCCGACGGTCCGTGTCGCAGGTAAGGAAAACGGAGATTTGCCTGCCCATCGCCATGCGAGTCCGCTCGCGTTGCCAAACCGGCCTGTTCGACGTAAATCTACCCGGTAAAGAAAACTAGGGCAACATAGACCTGCCGATGACGACTTTCTTCCCAAACCGCGCCCGATCGGGGCGCCACCGGCCCTACGCATGAAAATCGGTTACGCCCGCGTATCGACCGCCGAGCAGAACCTGGACCTCCAGCGTGATGCGCTGAAGGCTGCCGGCTGCGAGAAGGTCATCACCGACAAGGCCTCCGGGGCGACTGCCGCTCGCCCTGGATTGGAAAAGGTGAAGGAGCTGCTTCGCGCCGGCGACACACTGGTGGTCTGGCGCCTCGACAGGCTCGGCCGCTCGCTCCGTGATCTGATCGGATGGATGACCTACCTCGACGAGGAAAAGGTCGGGCTGCTGAGCCTGCACGAGGCGATCGACACGACCACCACGTCGGGCAAGCTTACCTTCCACCTGTTCGGGGCATTGGCGGAGTTCGAGCGCAACCTGATCCGCGAGCGGACCCAGGCCGGTCTCACCGCAGCCCGCGCTCGCGGCAAGAAGGGTGGCCGGCCGGCCGCACTCGGCAAGGACAAGCGCGACCTGCCCGTCAGGCTCTACCACGAGAACACGATGCCGATCGCCAAGATTTGCTCGATGCTCGGCATCTCCAAGCCAAAACTCTACGCCTATGTGCGATCGGCCGAGACCAAGCCGGTAGCCGCGTAGCGACGCTCGCCGACAAATAGCGCGATCAGAATGCCGCCACTTAGCGCGAGCGTTTACA
>NZ_LSIA01000156.1:0-3093 GCF_001556015.1 Novosphingobium sp. CCH12-A3
TACGCTACGGCACCCCAAGCGACTCTCCCGCGGAGCGGGTTCGTGCTTTGGTCGGGACCCGCCAGTCCTACCTCCGCTCGACGTGCCGACCGCAGCCGCCAACATGGCGGCCATTCACGGCTCCAGAGGTGCTGCATGTAAGTCTCCTTTGGTCCAGGTCGTGGCCACCCTTCCTGCCTGGGCCAAATTCCACCCAAATCTGGAGGAAGCTGGCGGGCTTAGGCCACGGCAGTAGCCCTGCAAATTCGCCATTCTATATATGCAATTACAGATTAAATATGAAGAATATATGCAAAAACATATGAATCTTGACGAAACTCCTAGAGCATGATATGCAAAATTATATATTTTTAGTCCGGTATATGCAAAAGCAGATAAATGAGAGCAGGAATTGACGAGATAGCCGCCAGCGTTCGTGCGGCACGGCAGGCAAAGGCAATGACCCAGAAGGAACTGGGGCAGCGCGTTGGCCTGCCTCAAAGCCATATCTCCAAGATAGAGAAGGGCGCAGTTGACCTCCAGCTCTCAAGCCTTGTCGAAATCGCGCGCGCGCTCGACCTTGAGGTCAAGCTTGTCCCCCGCAAGGCTTTGCCCGCTGTGGAGGGCGCTGTTCGCGCCCACGGCACGACTGTCGAAACCAGTCGGGCCCTGAACTTGCTCAACGAGCAAGCGCAGCTTGCCGAGCGCATCAAAGGTAGCTTTCCCGATCTTTCGCAGATCGAGGGCTTTCAGAACGCGATCCGGAACATTCTAAAGCTGCAATTCGATGCCGCTCAACTGAAGGCTCTGGACGAAGCTTTGCAACCTGCAAAGCGTCTCAAATCCCTGGTCGAAGCTCAGGGCGCTGCATCCAAGCTGGCCAAGCAGCTTGAGGAGGCGACTTCATCGCTTAGGCACTTCCGCAACATTCAGGTGCACACACCGCTCATAGAGACACGGCGTCAGCTTCCTGCCTATCGGCTGGAGGAGGATGACGAATGATTGACGCATTCGCTCTCGACATACTCCTGTATGACCGCCGCATCGGGACGCTTGCCCGTCTCGATGGGGATCGCAGCATCTTCACGTTTGACGAGGTTTACCTCGCAGATGAGGATCGTTCGACGCTCTCGCTCGCCTACCGCGACCCTTATGGCGGCATCGTCAACGCGCCGCGCGC
Source organism: Novosphingobium sp. CCH12-A3 (assembly GCF_001556015.1). Lineage (NCBI taxonomy): Bacteria > Pseudomonadati > Pseudomonadota > Alphaproteobacteria > Sphingomonadales > Sphingomonadaceae > Novosphingobium > Novosphingobium sp. CCH12-A3. Next base: position 1,160 of record NZ_LSIA01000156.1, read on the forward strand.
TTACCAGACCAAGATAGAGCCGTTCTTCTCCAACCTCCTGCCCGAGGGTACGCTGCGCGATTATTTGGCGCGGCGCGCTGGGGTCAAAGCTATTCGCGAATACCCGCTGCTCGCCCAACTCGGCGGTGACTTGCCAGGAGCCGTCAAAGCCGTTCCCGTTGAGGCACGCGATGCCCCGCCCGAGGATTCCGAAAATGACGGTGTCGCAGGGCAGGCCAAGCATGCCCTGCGTTTCTCCCTTGCAGGCGTTCAGCTCAAATTCTCGGCCTTGAAGACCCGAGGCAAAAATGGTGGACTCACCATTCCGGTAAGCGGCACAGGCGGCGACTGGATCGTAAAACTCCCATCAGCCCGTCACCCCGACGTACCGGAAAACGAGTACGCCGCCATGAGCTTGGCCTCCAAGCTCGGGATCGATGTCCCTGGCATCGATCTCATGCCGCTCGATACGATTGAAGGATTGCCCGACGGGATCACCCGATACGGGGCGTCAGCCTACGCCATACGCCGCTTCGATCGTAGCGAGGAAGGCGCAATTCACGTCGAGGACTTTGCCCAGGTCTATGGCGTGTACCCCGACGATAAGTATGAGAATGCCAGCTACCGCCAAATCTTGTCTGTGCTCGCCCTCGAGACAGACGAGGCAAGCGCCGTCGAGTTTGTCCGCCGCCTCACCTATTCCGTGCTGATCGGCAATGGTGACATGCACCTGAAAAACTGGTCGCTGATCTATCCCGACAAGCGCCGACCAATCCTCGCCCCCGCTTACGACCTCCTATCGACGGTTGCCTATATCCCCGAGGAAGATTCCGCTCTCAAATTCCATCGCTCGCGCGAATGGGAGTCGTTCACCTACCGCGAACTGGAAACAATCGCGGATAAGGCGCGGTTGCCCTCACACCTTGTCGTCTCGACGGCGAAAGAGACCGTCGAGCAATTTGACGCGCTTTGGGATCAAGAAAAGGCGCATCTGCCCTTTTCGGGAGAAGTCGTGGCCGCAATCGACAAGCATCGAAAGCGCCTTGCGGTCTAGGTATTGACTCCCCCCGCGCCTAGCAAAGCTTGGCCAGGCCTCGGACAGCTGGCGCCCCGAACCCGGTCGTTCGCGCTCAATTTTGACGTGATCGATTCTTAATGTGACCTGCCACGGGTAATTTCCTCCAGTTGCGATTAGAGTCCGGCCCAGACGAGGACGGACGAGATGAAGCGCAAGAGGTTTACGGAAGAGCAGATCATCGGGGTGTTGAAGGAAGCAGAGGCCGGCGCGAACACCGGCGATCTTGCTCGGCGGCACGGCATATCCGAGGCAACGATCTACAACTGGAAGGCCAAGTATGGCGGCATGGACGTGTCCGAGGCGAAGCGGCTGCGTTCGCTGGAGGACGAGAATGCGAAGCTGAAGCGCCTTCTGGCGGACGCCATGCTGGACAACGCGGCGCTGAAGGATCTTCTCACAAAAAAATGGTGACGCCCGTCGCACATCGGGTAGCGGTTACTCATCTTCGGGATCATCACGGGATGAGCGAGCGGCGGGCGTGTCGCGTGATAGATGCTGATCGCAAGAGCGTTCGCTACCGGTCCCGGCGCCCGCCGGAGACGGAGTTGCGCGCCCGCTTGCGTGAGCTTGCCAATGAACGGCGCCGGTTCGGCTACCGTCGGCTGCACATCCTGCTGCGGCGGGAAGGTGAGCCTTCGGGCATTAACCGTGTCTACCGGCTCTATCGAGAGGAAGGTCTTGGCGTTCGCAAGCGTCGGGCACGGCGCAGGGCGGTTGGTACACGGGCTCCGATCCTTGTGGAAGCGCGGCCCAATGCTCGCTGGAGCCTGGACTTCGTCCATGACCAGTTCGCCTGTGGTCCGGTGGGCAGCCGCCTGCCGGCCGAGCGCGACTTTGCGCTGCGCTACGAGGTGAGCCGGCCGACGGTGCGCGAGGC
>NZ_LSIA01000157.1:0-881 GCF_001556015.1 Novosphingobium sp. CCH12-A3
ATGTCGAAGGTTCCCGTTCTCGTCACCGGCGGCGCAGGCTACATCGGCGCCCACGCCGTGCTGGCGCTGAGGGACGCGGGCCATCCGGTCGCGGTGATCGACAATCTGGTCACCGGCTTCCGCTTCGCCGTGCCCGATGGCGTGCCGTTCTACGAAGGCGATATCGAGGACGCCGACCTTCTCAAGCGCATCTTTGCCGAACAGGGTACGCGCGCGGTCATGCATTTTGCCGGTTCCGTGGTGGTGCCCGAATCGGTTTCGAACCCGCTCAAGTACTATCACAACAACACCGCCAAGAGCCGCGCACTGATCGCCGCGGTGGTCGAGGCGGGCGTGCCACACTTCATCTTCTCCTCCACCGCAGCAACTTATGGCACGCCCGAGGTTTCGCCCGTTACCGAGGACACGCCGCAGCGCCCGATCAATCCCTATGGCATGTCAAAGCTGATGACCGAGGCGATGCTGTCCGATGTCGCCGCCGCCCATGCGCTCAACTACTGCGTGCTGCGCTATTTCAACGTCGCCGGCGCCGATCCGCAGGGCCGCACCGGCCAGTCGACTGCGGGCGCAACGCATCTGATCAAGGTCGCGGTCGAGGCGGCACTGGGCAAGCGCGCCTCGGTCGGCGTGTTCGGCAGCGATTTCGACACCCCCGACGGCACCGGCGTGCGCGATTACATCCACGTCTCCGATCTTGCCGCCGCCCATGTTCTGGCACTGCAGGCGCTAATTGCCGATCCCGGCGAATCGCTGACGATGAACTGCGGCTACGGTCGCGGCTTCTCGGTGCTCGAAGTGCTCGACGCGGTCGATCGCGTCACCAACCGCAAGATCGTGCGCGAGATGCAGGGCCGCCGTCCAGGCGATCCCGCCGCGCTGAT
>NZ_LSIA01000158.1:0-16176 GCF_001556015.1 Novosphingobium sp. CCH12-A3
TCGGAGATGTGTATAAGAGACAGCCTGACGGCGATGCTGGTCTGACGGGCCGCAAGATCATCGTCGACACCTATGGCGGCGCGGCTCCCCACGGCGGCGGCGCATTCTCGGGCAAGGACCCGACCAAGGTTGACCGTTCGGCTGCTTACATCACGCGCTACCTTGCCAAGAACGTGGTTGCCGCCGGCCTTGCCACGCGCTGCACCATCCAGATCGCCTATGCCATCGGCGTGTCGAAGCCGCTGTCGCTCTATGTCGACACGCACGAGACGGGCACCGTCGGCGACGACAAGATCGAGCAGGCGATCCTGGGTATTGCCAAGCTCGGGGGCCTGACCCCGCGCGCGATCCGCACGCACCTGGGGCTCAACAAGCCGATTTACCAGCCGACCGCAGCCTATGGCCATTTCGGTCGCAAGGCCGAAGGCGACTTCTTCCCGTGGGAGCGCACCGACCTCGTCGACGATCTCAAGGCGGCGCTTGCCTGAAGTGTCGGCCGGGGGAGCTGCTGACGGCTCCCCCGCCTGTCAGAACTGGCCCTTCCTCGGCCCGAGATAGCCGAACAGGAAGGCGCCGACCTTCCGCATCTGGATCTCTTCCGCGCCTTCGGTGATGCGGTAGCGGCGGTGATGCCGGAATATGTGCTCGAACGGCTTGTGGCGCGAATAGCCGATGCCCCCGTGGACCTGCATGGCACGGTCGGCTGCTTCGCAGACCAGCCGGTTCGCCCAGTAATTGCACATCGAGACCTTGTCCGAAAGTTCACGCTCGATGCGCTTGTGGCCACCCTCTTCGGCCTCGAGGCGGTCCATCTCCCAGGCCGTCTTGCGGATCAGAAGGCGCAGCATCTCGCACTGCGTGGCAAGCTCCACGAGCGGGAACTGGATCGCCTGGTTGCGGGCAAGCTCCTCGCCGAAAGGCTTGCGTTCCCGCGCATAGCGCACCGACTCCTCGACGCAGAAGGTAGCCGCGCCCAGCGATGATGCTGCCTGGCGGATCCGGTTCTGGTGAACGAAGCTCTGCGCGATGGCCAAGCCTCCGCCAACGGGGCCGAGAATCGCGCTGTCCGGCACCCAGACGTTGGTAAACGACACCCGCGGGTGGTCGGTCGGCATATTGAAGGTCCACAGGTACTCTTCGATGACCAGCCCCTCGGTCGGGTTGGGCACGAGGAAGCAGGTGATGCCGCGCGCATCGCCCGCATCGCCATTCGTCCGTGCGAAAGTGGCGCAGTGGGTGGCAACGTGCATGCCGGTGGTCCACATCTTCTCGCCATCGATGCGCCAGCCAGATACCCCGTCGCGCGTTTCCGGCACTGCGCGGGTTTCCATGTGGGTGGCGTCGGAGCCGTGATCGGGTTCGGTAAGGCCGAAGGCGGTGCGGCGCGTGCGGGCAAAGCCCCCTTCGATAAACTCCGCTTGCTGTTCCGGTGTGCCGAAATGCTCGAACATGTTCACGAACGGGAAGTTGCCGACGATCGAGTGCTCGTTCTGCAGGTCATTGTGGAGCCCCAGGCCCTTCGCCGCGAAGTGTTCGCGGATCACTGCCATCCACAGGTTCTTGCCGTCCTTGCCGCCGTACTTCTTCGGCGCGGAAAAGCGCCAGTGCCCCGCCGCATCGGCACGGCGGGTGGCTTCGACCAATAGCGCTTCCCATTCATGGCGCGGCAGGCCGCCGTTGTCGAAATCGGTGCGCGCCCATTCGCGGCGGTGGTCGAAGAAGCGGATATTGTCGTCCGCCTGTTCAAGCGGTTTGATCTCTGCCTCGATGAAGGCATCGAGTTCGGCGATGTAGGCGACGAGGTCTTGGGGAAGGTCGAAGTCCATCAGGCTTGGCTCCAGAGGGTGCGGGCGGACGCCAGCGCGGGATACTTGGGCATGTCGGCGGAAAGCGTGGACAGGGTTCGGGAGCGGAGCGTCGCAAGGAGCCCTTCCGTCTGAAGCGACTGGCGCCCGGCAAGAATGTCCTCGGCGAGGACCTTGTCTGCCGGATCAGCGCGCCCGGCAAGTTCGCGGCGCACGATACCCAGCGCGTTCTGGGCGACGGCTAGCTCCCAGCGCTCACGGCCGTCGAGCTTGCCTTTGACCGTGGCGGCGAGCCATTCCGAGACAGCGGTCAGGACTTCTGTTGCCGTTGGCTCGCCCCGACTTCCGGGTGCGGGCTCGGACGCGGGAGGCAGGAAGCGCTCGCGCTCCGCCTGTGGTGCTTCGCTTTCGAGCAGCAGCAGCAGGTCGAGTTCCTGTTCCGCGCAGCGGCGGGCGACGACGACTCGCTCAAGTGACCGATCGGTGCCGGATCGCCATGATTGGCCCATCGATAGGCAGCCAAGCGCCCACCAAACCGTTCGATAGATCAGCCAGAAGCGGAAGCGGACTGCATCAAACCGTTTACCGCCGGCGTCTTCATAGGCCCGGGCCAGGGTAGCTACATCGGTCAGGCCGAACCCTTGCTTGTCGAGCCTTCCGAACCGCCACACCGTCATGCAGCCATAGGCTAGGTCCTCATGCCCGTCGCCAAGATGGGCCAGTTCCCAATCGAGCACGCCCGACAGGCGCCCTGCGTCAACCATGAGGTTGCCGATGCGGAAATCGCCATGGACGACGACGGGCGATGTCGGCGATGGCAGGTTGGTGCGAAGCCAGGCGAGGCCCAGCGCAATTACCGGTCGGTCGCCGCCGGCTTCCTCGAACTGGCGGGCGAGCCCCTCCACGCCTTCCGCAGGGTCCAGCATCGGAAGGAAAGGCAGGCCTTCGGGCGAAAGGGCGTGAATGCCTGCCATTGCCGCTGCGAGATCGGATGCAAGCTCCGGAGAGGATGAGAGTGCAACTTCCGGATCGGCCGTGCCCGGCAGGCAACGCATGATGAAGCCGATGCCAAGGCCATCCGCGCTCGCAAGTTCGGCGACGACTTCCGGCGCTTTCACGCCGGACGCGTGTGCCTGCCGGATCAGTTCGGCTTCACCATCCATCCCGAGCGGACGCGCCGCTATCCATTCAGCCGAGGGCGCCCGGCGCAACACGAACCGCCCATCTCCACAGGCAAACGCCCATGATTCCATGTTTGCGCCGCCGGAGAGCCGCTGCAGGCCGGTAATCCTGCCGCCGTGCCCCGCCCTTGCCATGACTGCTTCGAGCAGCGTTTCCATTGCCTCTCCACGTCCGGCTTTGCCGCCGGTCCGGGGGCACTATCCTTAACCGATCGATTAAAGTCCAGCGCGAATCGCCATTCGCGATTGGTTCCCGCAGCTTGCGCCCATCCGCGCGATGGATGCGCCGAGATGGTCCGAAAGGCACTTTGCCTTAGAATCACAACGCGATACTTGTGTTAAAGACGGATAAACCGGGGTCGGGGTACAAGAAGGCATGAAGTTCCGCACCGCACGAATCATCGCCGCATTGATGGTGGCAGCCCCTGCGCTGGTCGCCACGGTCCCCGCAGTGCAGAGCCGCGCTACGGTTTCGCTTCAGGATCAGCGCGATCAGGCGATCCAGCAGCAGGTGGCCGCGATTGCCGCAGAGGGGCGGGGGCGCATCGGCGTGGCCGCCATGGACCTCGATGGGGGCGGTCAGATTTTCGTGAATGCCGACATGCCGTTCCCGATGGCCAGCACGGCCAAGATTGCGGTCGCGGCCACGTTCCTCGATCTTGTCGAGAAGGGCAATGCGCGGCTCGACCAGCAATTTCCCATGATGATGCCGGTGCGCGAAACCGGCGCGCGCAGTGCCGAAGCGCCGCTTCGCTCAGGCCAGATCATGACCGCGCAGAGCCTGATGGAGCTTTCCATCACGCGCAGCCACAACGAGGCTACCGACGGATTGATCCAGGCGGTTGGCGGTTACGACAAGGTCAATCGTTGGCTCACGTCCAAGGGCATTACCGGCCAGCGGCTCGACCATACAATGGCAACGCTGGTTCGCGACGATGGCAAGGTCGACGCCGCGCGGGTGATTGATGTGCGCACCTCGAGCACGCCGCGCGCCATGCTTGCGTTGCTGGCCGCCATCGATCGGGGCAATGCCTTGAGTCCGGAAAGCCGAGCCGTGCTGCTCGATACCATGACCCGGACCAGCACGGGCAAGAACCGGATTCGTGCCGGACTGCCTGCGGGTACGCTCGTCGCCCACAAGACGGGCACGCTGTTCGGAGTGACGGACGATGTTGGTATCGTGCGTTTGCCTGATGGCAGGCACCTTGCCGTGGTATTCTTTGTGACCGGGCCCGAAGGTCACACTGCTCACGCCGGTCTGATCGCCCGCATGATGCGCACGATATATGATGGCTACAGCACACCGGTGGCCAAGAGCACGCAGGACCTTGTTCGCCGCCGCTAGGCTCTAAGCCTGAAACACCTACCAAACGCAAAAACGAGGGGCGGCAAGGCGATCTTGCCGCCCCCGTTTTTTGCGCGCCATCAGCCCGGCATACCGCAAAGAGAAAGGGGCGCGATCCGAAGACCACGCCCCTTCTATCTCATGTAACCTGCCCTTGCGGGCGGGGATTACATCGAAGCAGCTTCGCTCGCTTCAGCCGAAGCGTCGGCAGCAGGAGCCGAAGCGTCAGCAGCGACTTCCGAAGCAGCTTCCGAAGCAGCAGCGGTTTCGGTGGCTTCAGCAGCCGGCTTTTCCGAGCAGCCAGCGAGAGCGAAGGCGGTGCCGGCGACAGCGGCGAGGATGAGCTTGCGCATGCGTTACAATCCCTGGATTGAAGTGACCAGCGCCGGGCAAGCAGCCCGCCGCAAAGCCTACTCAAGCGGTAGACTTCGCGACCCAATTAATCGGCAATTCATCGCGTTGCAAGCACAAGACGTATGCATTGTGTCACAGTTTAGCCCGTGTTTGGGCCGAACCGCCTTTTTTTTGCCCGATTTCCGTGCGTTGAGCCGAGGCTTGCATGCGCCGGGTTGAGTTCCGACCACCCTGCAGCAAGGCGATGACGCGGGCATCGCGCCCTGCTAACACCCCCCGATGAGCGAAAAGCAGCATCTCTATCTGGTCGACGGGTCGGCCTATATTTTCCGCGCCTATCATCGCCTCCCGCCGCTGACGAATCCGCAAGGAACGCCGGTTGGCGCGGTCTACGGCTATACGACGATGCTGTGGAAACTGGCCGAGGACCTGCACAAGGCGGATGGGCCGACGCACCTTGCTGTCATTCTCGACAAGGCCGGCACGTCGTTCCGGAACGACCTCTACGACCAGTACAAGGCCAACCGCCCGCCCCCGCCCGAAGATCTCGTCCCGCAGTTCCCGCTGATCCGCGATGCAACACGTGCGTTCAGCCTCGCCTGCATCGAGGAGGACGCGCTTGAGGCCGATGACCTGATTGCTTCCTACGCGCGGGCAGCGACATTGCGCGGTTGGGACGTGACGATCGTTTCCTCCGACAAGGATCTGATGCAACTGGTCGGCAAGTGCGCCACCGGTGGTGGCTGCATCGACATGCTGGACACGATGAAGAACCAGCGCATCGACATTCCCGAAGTAGTCGAGAAGTTCGGCGTGCCGCCGGAAAAGGTCGGTGACGTCCTGGCGCTGATGGGCGATTCGGTCGACAACGTGCCCGGCATTCGCGGCATCGGCCCGAAGACCGCCACCAAGCTGATCCAGGAATACGGCGATCTCGAATCCGCGCTGGCTGCGGCCCCTGCGATGAAGGCGAGCAAGCTGCGCGAGAGCCTGATCGAGCAGGCCGAGATGGCCCGCCTTTCCCGCGTGCTGGTGCAGCTCAAGGAAGATTGCCCGCTGCCGATTCCGATCGAGGACTTTGCCCTCGGCCAGATCCCCCGCGATCCGCTTGCAGCGTTTCTGGAGGAGCACGGTTTCACCAGCCTGCTGCGTCGTCTTGACGACGGCAAGGGCAGCCCGGGGCCAAAGACCCAGCTCAATCCCGCCAAGCCCGAAAACATGGCGGCTCCGGCCGCACCTGCGGGCAACCGGCAGTCGCTGCCGTCATGGCCGGCGGTCGATCTTGGCGCCTATGCCTGCATCCAGTCGATGGGCGAGCTGCAGCAGTGGATCGCGCGGGCGTTCGAAGCGCGGGTGGTGGCGATCGATACGGAAACGAGCGCGCTTGACGCAATGCGCGCCAGCCTGGTCGGCGTGAGCCTTGCGCTTGGGCCGAACGATGCCTGCTACATTCCGCTCGGCCATGGCGGCGCGGACATGTTTGCGGAAAGGCCGGTGCAGATCGATCGCGCCGAGGCACTGGCCGCACTGAAGCCGCTCCTGGAAAGTGACGCGGTGTTGAAGGTCGGCCAGAACATCAAATACGACATCAACATCCTTGCGCGCCACGGCGTCCATGTCGCGCCGATCGACGATACCATGGTGATGAGCTTCTGCCTTGATGCCGGACGCAGCGAGACCGGCCTTGCCGGCCACGGCATGGACGAACTGGCAGAGCGGCACCTGCTGCACACCACGATGAAGTTCAAGGACCTGTGCGGCAACGGCAAGAAGGCGATCTCGTTCGCCGAAGTGCCGCTGGCCGACGCCACGCGCTATGCCGCAGAGGACGCCGACGTCACGTGGCGCCTGCATCGCCTGTTCCAGCCGCGGCTGGTCGACGAGGCGGGCATGCGAATCTACCAGAAGGTCGATCGTCCGCTCGTGCGGGTCGTCGCGATGATGGAACGTAACGGCATCAAGGTGGACCGCGAGCGGTTGTCCGGCCTCTCCACAGAGTTTGCCGCCCAGATCGCGCGCCTCGAAAGCGTGATCTTCGAGAAGTGCGGACAGAGCTTCACCATCGGGAGCCCCAAGCAACTGGGCGAGATCCTGTTCGACAAGCTCGGCTACAAGGGTGGCAAGAAGGGCAAGACCGGGCAGTACTCCACCGACCAGTCGGTGCTCGAAGGTCTGGCCGGGCAAGGGGCGGAAGTGGCGACGCTGGTGCTGGAATGGCGCCAACTGTCCAAGCTCAAGTCGACCTATACCGATGCGCTGCAGGCCGCGATCAACCCCGAGACCGGGCGCGTGCACACCAGCTACAGTCTCGTCGGTGCGCAGACCGGGCGTCTCTCGTCAAACGAACCCAACCTGCAGAACATCCCGATCCGAACCGAGATCGGCCGCCAGATCCGCGATGCCTTCGTTGCCGAGCCCGGCAATGTGCTGCTGGCCGCGGACTACAGCCAGATCGAACTGCGCCTTGCCGCGCACATGGCCGATGTGCCGGCGCTGAAGGAAGCCTTCGCTGCCGGAGAGGACATCCACGCGCGCACCGCAATGGAAATGTTCGGCACCGTCGATCGTGACACGCGAGGACGGGCCAAGACGATCAACTTCGCCATCCTCTACGGCATCAGCCGCTGGGGCCTGGGGGGGCGTCTGGGCGTTAGCGCGGACGAGGCGCAGGCCATGATCGACCGCTACTTCGAACGCTTCCCCGGCATCCAGCGCTACATCCACGAAACATTGGAGAGCGTGCGCGAGTGTGGCTATTCGCAGACGCTGTTCGGCCGCAAGACGTGGTTCCCGCGCATCGGCTCTAAGAACCAGGCCGAACGGCAGGGCAGCGAGCGTGCCGCGATAAACGCCCCGATCCAGGGCACCAGCGCCGACATCATCAAGCGCGCCATGGCCCGGATGATGCCGGCCCTCGCCGAAGCAGGCTTGCCCCGCGTGAAGATGCTCCTGCAGGTCCACGACGAACTCGTCTTCGAACTGCCGGAAGGCGATGTGGAGAAAGCCAGGCCGGTGATCGAGCGGGTCATGGCGACGGCGGCCGAGCCTGCGGTGAAGCTCAGTGTGCCGCTTGGCGTGGAGATCGGCACCGGCCTGTCATGGGGCGCGGCGCACTGATCGTCAGTCGAGCGCTGCGTATTGCGCGAGATCGGCGGTGCCGAGCGTCAGGATCTGATCGTTCGGCACCGAGTTGGTCAGCGCGTAGAACGCCGAGGCCTTGTCCGGCCCAAGGCCCATTTCGCGGTAGTAGTCGAGGTACGCGCGGTTGACCGGGTCGGACGCACTGAAATCGTCCGGCTCGAGACCCTCATCGTCGATCCAGGAATGGACCACGAACTCGGCATCGGGCGCAGCGCTGCGGCTCGCTCCCGCAAGGAACAGCTCGACCGCGCCCGAGCGGACCGAGCCGTGTTCCGGCACGCGCGTGGCAATGCCGCGGGCGCGGATCATGCGGCCGAGGCGCAGATTCGCGTGATCGTCGACCGTGCCGGGGCAGTCCGGCATTTCGAGCATGCGAATGCCGGGGAAGGCGCGCAGCATCTTCTGGAAGTCGGCAGGCGAATAGCTGTCGGTTTCGGCGACGAGTGCGGCCCGGCTGCCGTCCAGCACCTCGAACGGCCCGAAGCTGGCGACGCCCTTCACATCGGCGCGGGGCAGCCCGGCGATGCGTTCGGAGCCCGGCTCCTCGACTTCGACGACCGTCGTCTCGGTCCATGTGACGCCGTTCTCCACCCAGGTCCGTGTCGTTACCTCGCGCGTCGTCACCTCGCGCGCCAGCACCGGCTGGCAGGCGAGAATGGCGAAGATCGCGGGAAGAAGCGCGCGGCGGAGCATGGTCAGCCTTTTCCGCGCGCGCGGATTGCCGAATTGCCAAGGGACGCGGTTAAGATCGCTTCACCATGACCCGCGACTGGCTGCGAATGCCTCGAAAATGGCCGCATCCCGCCACCGTACTGGCCGCACCGCTGCTAGGCTAAGTAGCATTGCGGATGGAGTGCAGTATCGATGGTCGCGCTGGTGTCGACGGTCGCCTATCTCGGGCTCGAGGCGCGCGCCGTCGAAGTGCAGTGCCAGGTGGCGCCCGGTTTGCCCGCCTTCCGGCTCGTCGGCCTGCCCGACAAGGCGGTGGGCGAAAGCCGGGAGCGGGTTTCCTCGGCGCTTTCCGCACTCGGTCTCGCACTGCCGCCCAAACGGATCACGGTGAACCTGTCGCCGGCTGATCTGCCCAAGGAAGGCTCGCACTACGATCTCCCGATCGCGCTCGCTTTGCTCGCCGCGATGGGGGTGGTCGATCTCGAACAGATCGCTGACTATGTGGCAGTGGGAGAGCTGGCATTGGATGGCCGCGTGCTGCCGTCACCTGGCGTACTGCTCGCCGCGCTTCATGCCAGTGGTGAGGAGAAGGGCCTGATCTGCCCTGCCGCGCAAGGGCCCGAGGCACGCTGGGCCAGCGGGATCGACATGATCGCCGCACCGGACCTCATCGGCCTGCTCAATCACCTGAAGGGTCAGCACCGCCTCCCCCAGCCTTCTCAGGGCGTGGCCGAGCCACCGCGTCGCCTGGCCGATCTCAAGCAGGTCAAGGGCCAGGAAACCGCCAAGCGCGCGCTGGAGATTGCGGCGGCTGGCGGGCATAACCTGCTGATGATCGGGCCGCCGGGCGCGGGCAAGTCGCTGATGGCCTCGTGCCTGCCCGGCATCCTGCCTGAGCTGACCCCGTCCGAGGCGCTCGAGGTGTCAATGGTGGCGTCGGTGGCCGGCACGCTCGAGGACGGCCGCATCAGCCGTGCCCGGCCGTTCCGGGCTCCCCACCATTCCGCTTCCATGGCCGCCTTGACCGGGGGCGGGCTGAAAGTGCGTCCCGGCGAAGTGAGCCTTGCGCACCTCGGCGTCCTGTTCCTCGACGAACTGCCCGAGTTTCAGCGCGCCGTGCTCGATTCCCTGCGCCAGCCGCTGGAGACGGGCGAGGTGACCGTGGCCCGCGCCAACGCGCACGTGACCTTCCCGGCGCGCGTGCAGCTGATCGCGGCGATGAACCCGTGCCGCTGCGGCCATCTGGGCGATCCGGCGCTGGGGTGCAGCCGTGCCCCCCGCTGTGCCGGCGACTATCAGTCCAAGGTGTCAGGCCCGCTGCTTGATCGCATAGACCTCCATGTCGAGGTCGATCCGGTCTCCGCGGCGGATCTGGCGCTTCCGCCGCCTGCAGAAGGTTCCGACCAGGTGGCCGCGCGGGTGGCGCGGGCGAGGGCGCTGCAAGTTGCCCGGCTCGAGGGCACCAACGCCCGCAGCAACGCCGAGCTTAACGGCGATCTGCTGGACATCCACGCAACTCCGGACGAACCCGGGCGCAAGCTGCTCGCACAGGCTGCCGAAGCGATGCGCCTCTCCGCGCGCGGCTATACCCGCATGCTGCGCGTGGCGCGGACGATCGCCGATCTGGCCGGCGCGGACACAGTGGGTCGCATCCATGTGGCCGAAGCGCTCAGCTATCGCCGCATTGCGCCTCGGGCTTAGGCTTAAAGATTGCGCCCAAGGAAGATGAGCAGCATCGCTCCGATGACCGAGGCGAGGCAGCCTGCGCGGTTGACGCCTTCGCCGAACGTCCGGCCGCTGCGCCAACTGGCGAACAGGCCTGCGACAAGCGCGCCGCCTACCCCCAGCAGCACGGTCTTGAGCATGCCGATGTCGACGTCGCCGGGATAGAAGAACCGCGCCAGCACGCCGACCACCAGACCGGTGAAGACAATCGAGATCAGATTCAGCACACCTGCACTCCGTTCCTGTGGACACCACATATGGTGCCGGTTGACGCTCTCTTGTCCACAAGTTGGTGGCCAACCCGAAAAATATTTCGACCGGCGTCGTTTCGCCCTTGAAGTGCAGGAAAGTCCACGCGTCGCTGCACTGCACAATAGCTCTTCTGGCGACGAAGCGAATCGCACGTGCGACGAATCGAGTCTCCCTGCGGATGTTTACCCTCTTGTGTCTGAATCCGGTTGAGGCACTATGGGTTGTGGTCGGGCTTCAGGGGGACCTCTAAACCTAGTTTAGAGCGCTTGGGCGTGTTTTGCGCGCAATGGCAACGCATTGCCTGCGCGCAGGGCACACGGGGCCGTGATCGGGAATTCTGGAGCCGAGCGCCTGCGGAACAACATGTTCCACTTTCGTTCCGTCTCTTGTAGGATTGGGCCACTCGCCCGATTCGAGTGTCGATTGATCGCCCGGGCCTTGGCTGCGGGGTGCGAACGGGGGTTGAACGTGGATTTCAGAACTGGAGACGGCTCCGTGGTTGCGCAGGACGAACTGGCGCTTGCAGGCGCTCCGGCTGCGGCCGGTGAAGCAAAGGCGATGGATATGGACGCCAAGGACGCAGGCAGCGAAGCACTTGTCGCAGGCATGGCCGCCACCGTCGCAGCGGCTGCCGTTGCGGCCGCGCCGGTCAGCGATTCCAAGAAGGTCAATCCGCGCCGCTTTACCATCGTGACGGATGACAGCCGCGATGCGCGCCTGACCGATTTCGGCAAGGACACGCTGGACGACCGCTACCTGCTCCCCGGCGAGAAGTATCAGGACCTGTTCGCGCGCGTGGCCGATGCCTATGCCGACGATCAGGAGCACGCCCAGCGTCTCTACGACTACATCTCGAAGCTGTGGTTCATGCCAGCCACGCCGGTTCTGTCGAACGGCGGCACCGGGCGCGGCCTTCCGATCTCGTGCTACCTCAACTCGGTCGATGACAGCCTCGAAGGCATTGTCGCGACGTGGAACGAGAACGTCTGGCTCGCCTCGCGCGGCGGCGGCATCGGCACCTATTGGGGCAAGGTCCGCGGCATCGGCGAGAGCGTCGGCCTCAACGGCAAGACCAGCGGCATCATCCCCTTCGTGCGCGTGATGGATTCGCTGACGCTGGCGATCAGCCAGGGTTCGCTGCGGCGCGGTTCGGCGGCCTGCTATCTCGACGTTTCGCACCCGGAAATCGAGGAGTTCCTCGAGATCCGCAAACCTTCGGGTGACTTCAACCGCAAGGCGCTGAACCTCCATCATGGCGTGCTGCTGACCGACGAATTCATGGAAGCCGTGCGCGATGGCACGGAATTCCACCTGCGCAGCCCCAAGGACGGCTCGATTCGCAGCACGGTCGATGCGCGTTCGCTGTTCCAGAAGCTCGTTGAAACCCGCCTTGCCACGGGCGAGCCCTACATTGTGTTCAACGACACGGTGAACCGCATGATGCCCAAGCATCACCGCGACCTGGGGCTGAAGGTCTCGACCTCGAACCTCTGCTCGGAAATCACCCTGCCGACGGGCCGCGATCACCTCGGCAACGATCGTACCGCGGTGTGCTGCCTGTCCTCGCTCAACCTTGAAACCTGGGACGAGTGGAACGGCGACAAGCGCTTCATCGAGGACGTGCTGCGCTTCCTCGACAACGTGCTGCAGGACTACATCGACCGCGCGCCCAGCGAGATGGCCCGTGCCAAGTACTCGGCCATGCGCGAACGCTCGGTCGGCATGGGCGTGATGGGCTTCCACTCCTTCCTCCAGCTCAAGGGCATCGCCTTTGAATCTGCGATGGCCAAGGCGTGGAACCTCAAGATGTTCAAGCACGTCGCCGCCAAGGCGGACGAGGCTTCGATCCTGCTCGCGCAGGAACGCGGTGCATGTCCGGACGCTGCCGAAATGGGCGTGATGCAGCGCTTCTCCTGCAAGATGGCGATTGCGCCGACCGCGTCGATCTCGATCATCTGCGGCGGCACCTCTGCCTGCATCGAGCCGATCCCGGCCAACATCTACACGCACAAGACCCTGTCGGGCTCGTTCGTGGTCAAGAACCCCTATCTGCAGAAGCTTCTGGCCGAAAAGAGCAAGGATTCCACCAACGTGTGGAACTCGATCCTCGAGCAGGGTGGCTCGGTCCAGCATCTCGATTTCCTCAGCCCTGAGGAAAAGGCGATCTACAAGACCAGCTTCGAGATCGACCAGCGCTGGCTGCTCGAATTCGCGGCAGACCGCACGCCCTACATCGACCAGGCCCAGTCGCTGAACCTCTACATCCCGGCCGATGTCGACAAGTGGGACCTCATGATGCTCCACTTCCAGGCGTGGGAGAAGGGCATCAAGAGCCTCTATTACCTCCGCTCCAAGTCGGTCCAGCGCGCAGGCTTCGCCGGCGGCGTCGAGGCAGACAACACCGCGCAGGCCCCCAAGATCGAACTGTCGGCCGGCCAGACCGACTACGAGGAATGCCTGGCCTGCCAGTGATGGCGTGAGGGAGCCTGCGGGCCATGTCCGTGACGACTGACGTTGTAGCGAAATGGCCCACACTGCTCATCGCTCTTCCATGGGTCATCGCCGGCTTGGCGATGACTCTTCGGCCTGCCGTGTTCGCGCAATGGCAGTCCGACTTTTGGCGGAAGCGATATGGCATCGTGGCGGGGCCAATCGGCTCGGGCACTAAACTGTTCTACCGATTGCAGGGCATTTTCGTCGCGACCGTCGGTTTGCTCGTTGTAGGCAATTCGGTGCTCGGGTGAAATACGAACTGCTAACATCCCCGTTACACCCCGCGACACTTTGCGGCTGGCGCATCTGTGCGACAATCCGCGACAAGACTTGTGCTTGCACGATCCCGGTCAGGCCCGCTAAGGCGGCTTTGTCTAATCTTGCGATCAATTCGCATTATCAAAGGGGTTCGTTTCATGCGCAAGTGGCACCGCTGGATCACGGTGTTCTTCGGGGTCTTCATGATCTGGATGGCCTTCACCGGCGTCGCCAGCCACGTGACGGCGCTCTGGCCAGCTGGGGAGCAGGCCGGACCTCCGCCCGTTCCGCAGGGTTTCGTCTGTCCCGAAACCATGATGTGCCGCCCCAAGGCGCCTCCGGGCGGGATGAAGTCGCTGGTCGGCTGGTTCCACCACCTGCATTCGGGCGAGGAATTCGGTCCTGTCGGCACCGCAATCTCGCTGATGACCGGTCTGGCGCTGCTGTTCTTCAGCATCTCGGGCCTGTGGATGTACTTCTCGATGTGGAAGAACCGCAAGGACCGCAGCCTCAAGCCCGGCTGGTTCTGGAAGTAAGCGAGTCTTCGCTGGTTGCGCCCCTGACGTCCGTCAGGGGCTTGCGGCACCGGCCCTCTCCCCCGCCCGGCCACCCATTCAGGGTACTCTCGTGGGTAGCGGGGCGGGGGAGCGGGCAGGTGCCGCTAGGAAAGCCCGGATGGGCTTTTCGCACCCCGCAAATAAAGAAAAACGCCCCGCCTTTCGGCGGAGCGCTCTCCGGTCGCGTGGCACGACCTGGTCCCGAAGGGGGCGGGACGTTCTTGCGATCCGGCACCCGGCGATCCGCCGGGACAGGACAGCGGGAAGGCCTCGCTGCCTTTCCGGACTTATTCTTCCTCGAGCATGCCCCAGGCCACATCGCCGTTCGCCGACAGGCGAACCTTGTCGCCTTCGATTTCGGCGACGAGCCCGGTGGAGAGGTAATGATGGTGGCCGGAATGGGTTCCACCTTCGAAACCCGCGCCGGAGTCCTTCTTGGTCAGCTTGATCCGGTCGCCATCGACGCCATCGACCGTGCCGATGTGCACGCCATCGGCGCCGATCACTTCCATATGCTCTCGGATGCCCGAAGTGCGTTCGGTGCTGTTGCCGTAGCCCATCTGTTCGCCCGACTGCCCCCCGCCCATCTGGCGCTGGCCCGCGTCGAACTGGACCTGTTGGCCCTCGGTGCCGGAATTGTCGGAACGCGAGCTGTTGGGGCCCTGGTTCTGCCGTTCGGACTGCTGGCCCATCTGGCCACCGGTGTAGTCGCCGCTCCAGCGGTCGCCGCCGGTCTGCTGGTCGGCACCTCCGGGGCTGCGGATGCCTTCCTGACGGTCGGCCTGGCCGGTTCCGCCCTGCTGTTGCTGCTGCCCCTCGCCGGCATTGGCGCCGGTGACGTTGCGGGAATCGTTCGGCTCGTACTCGCCCATGGCAATTCTCCTGCGAATTCTATGAAGTTTCACGGGCGCTGCCGATCGCGCGCCCTTGCCTTCACAACCGTGCGCCGGGTCCGCCGTTCCGCTTCGAAACCGGGCGCAGCGCCAGTCCGATGGCCCCTGTCGCCGGGTCGAGGGTTCCTGCCCCAAAGGGCACGATTCAATCGCGTGGAAAACCCCGCCACTATCCCCCGCAAAGGCCGCGCCCGCGCTTTTGCCTGACCGCATCAGACCTTACATTCAAAGAATCAGCACAGGACACCGCCATGCCCCTTCTTGAAGCCCGCCCGACCTACAAGCCCTTCGAATATCCCTGGGCCTACGAATTCTGGAAGCGCCAGCAGCAGATCCACTGGATGCCCGAAGAGGTGCCGCTGGGCGAGGATTGCCGCGACTGGGCGCAGAAGATCTCGGATCACGAGCGCAACCTGCTCACGCAGATCTTCCGCTTCTTCACCCAGGCCGACGTGGAAGTGCAGAACTGCTACCACGAACAATACGGCCGCGTGTTCAAGCCGACCGAGATCAAGATGATGCTCGCCGCCTTCTCCAACATGGAGACGGTGCACATCGCCGCCTATTCGCACCTGCTCGACACCATCGGCATGCCTGAAAGCGAATACGGCATGTTCCTCGAATACGAGGAGCTGAAGGCCAAGCACGATTACCTGCAGACCTTCGGCGTCGACAACGACGAGGACATCGCCCGCACGCTGGCCATGTTCGGCGGCTTCACCGAGGGCCTGCAGCTCTTCGCCAGCTTCGCCATGCTGATGAACTTCCCGCGCTTCAACAAGATGAAGGGCATGGGCCAGATCGTTTCGTGGTCGGTCCGCGATGAATCGCTCCACTGCGAAGGCATCACCCGCCTGTTCCACGCCTTCGTGAAAGAGCGCGGCTGCCTGACCAAGGCGGTGAAGGAAGACATCATCGACTGCTGCCAGAAGACGGTGCGCCTCGAAGACGCCTTCATCGACCTCGCCTTCGAACAGGGCCCGGTACCGGGCATGAGCGCCAAGGAAATCAAGCGCTACATCCGCTACATCGCCGACTGGCGCCTGTCGCAGCTCGGCCTGCCGGCGATCTACATGATCGAAGACCACCCGCTCCCCTGGCTCGCCCCGCTCCTCAACGGCGTCGAACACGCCAACTTCTTCGAAACCCGCGCCACGGAATACTCGAAGGCGGCGACCAAGGGCGACTGGAACACGGTGTGGTCGAGCTTCGACAAGCGCCGCACGGCGAAGTCGGCGGCGAATGTCGAAGCGCCGGTCGAGGTGGACGTCGACATGTTCGGCGCTGCGGGGATTGCGGCGGAGTGATTTTGGCGGAGTTGAAAAAGTAAGAAGGGATTGATGCGAGGGGCTCAGCCCCTCGCGCTCCCATAAGCCAAGGTGCGAGAATAACATGGCTAGCTGGACACCCGCAAAAACCGATGGAGTTTCGGTGTCGATGGTGATTCATTGATCGAGAGCGATCATGGAGAGCCGTGGTGGATCCGAAGTCTCTGTTCAG
>NZ_LSIA01000159.1:0-14604 GCF_001556015.1 Novosphingobium sp. CCH12-A3
CCGTGGAAGGCATCGGCCCCGTCGCAATTGTCCTCGGCCTTGCGGAAATAGGGCAGCACATCGGCCCAGGACCAGCCTTCCAGCCCCATCTGCCGCCACTGGTCATAATCGCGCGCGTGGCCACGGACATAGACCATGCCGTTGATCGCCGACGAGCCGCCGAGGCCGCGCCCACGCGGATGCCACATCCGGCGATTGTCCATGTGCGGTTCCGGTTCCGACCAGAAACCCCAGTTGTGCTTGCTCTTCTGCTTGATCAGCGTGCCCACGCCCGCCGGCATCCGCACCAGCACCGACGTGTTGGGCCCGCCCGCCTCAAGCAGCAACACACGCGTCTGCGGATCTTCGGAAAGGCGCGCGGCGAGCACCGAGCCCGCGCTGCCAGCACCGATCACGATAAAGTCGAAAGCGCTTTCGGCCATCATCCACCTGTCCCGATTCCGCGTTGCTCGCGGTTACTGACACAGGGGTAATTAATCGGGCGGTTAAATGCAAGGCGTCAGAACGCCGTAGCGCCGCCGTCTACCACCATCGCGTGCCCGGTGACGAAGCTTGCCGCAGGCGAGCACAGCCACACCACCGCCTCGGCGATTTCACTGGCCTGTCCCATGCGGCCCATCGGCGTCATCCCGTCGATCAGCGCCTTCATTTCCGCGTTCTGCACCAGCGGCGCGGTCATCGGCGTTTCGATCACGCCAGGGCAGACCGCATTGACGCGGATGCCGGCCTTGGCCCAGCGCAGCGCGCCATGGCGAGCAAGGCCGACCACGCCGTGCTTGGCGGCGGTATAGGCAGGCTGTCCGCCATTGCCGACCAGCCCGTTGATCGAGGCGGTGTTGACGATTGCGCCGCCGCCGTTCTGCAGCATGTAAGCCGCCTCCTCACGCATGCAGCGCATCACGCCGGAAAGGTTGATCGCGATGTCGCGCTCCCAGATCGCGTCGTCGTACTGGTCGTCGGTGATGCGGTTGATCCCGGCATTGTTGAATGCACAGTCGAGCCCGCCGAACGTTGCGACCGTGGCCGCGACCATCGCCTTGACCTCGCCCGCGTTGCTCACGTCGCAGCGCACGAACGCGGCCTTGCCGCCTGCAGCCTCGATCAAAGTTACCGTTTCAGCACCGCCTGCCTCGTTCACGTCGCTGACCATGACGCTCGCGCCGGAACGCGCGAATGCTTCTGCCGCCGCACGGCCAATGCCGCCGCCTGCGCCCGTGACCAGTGCCACCTTGCCATCAAGGCCGTAATTGATTGCCATGTCTGGATTTCCCTTTCGAAGGTTCAGGCTGCCGGCGGCTCGGCCAGCGCGATTACCGTCACGCTGCCGTCCTCAGCCACCTGTTCGGTCAGCATCGAGGTCACGCGGCTGACGGTCTCGACGATCCACCAGCGCCCGTCGCGCTTTTCGTAAACGTCGTCGTATTCCACCGCGAGGCGGACGACCTGGCGGGGTCCGGTCAGGATCGTGCGGAAATTGAGCGACCACTTGCCCGTCGCTCGCGTGCCGCTTTCAAGATCGATCTGCCAGTTGGTGGCGTGGTGGATGTCATAGACGCCGCCGTTGCAGGCCATCTGCTGATAGATCGCGACAAAGGCATCGCGGTCATCGAACTCGGGAAAGTTTTCATAGGCGATGCGGATCTTGCCGGTGGCGAAGCAATCGCGCACATCTTCGACCTGTTTGAGGTCGCAGGCGCGCAGGTAGCGCGCCTTCAGCGCGCGGATCGCTTCCTTGTCCTCAAGCGCGGTCAGCCGCGCGGCGAGGTCTTCAAGGCTGATCGTCATCACGGCTCTCCCACACGAACCTTGCATGATTCGCTTTGTCACTAGCTATAGGGATACGCATTCCGTTGTGAAGGTGCGTTTTCGTTATATGAACGCGTAACAACAGAAAAGCCCCGCCACTGCACTTGCAGAAGCGGGGCCACCCGAAGACGGTTGCCGGAGTACCGGCGCCCATCCTCCCCAAAGATCAGAACTTCACGCCCACCGTCACGCCATAGGTGCGCGGATCGGCGTAGTAGCCGCCGCCATAGCCCAGCTGGCCGAAGTCGATTGCGCGGACGAGGTTGTGCTCGTCGGTCAGGTTCTTGACCCAGAAGCGCACCGCCGCCTCGCTCCCGGCAAGGGGGATGCGATCGATCGCCACCTGCGCGTCGACGATATTGCGATTGTCGCCCTTCAGCACTTCGTTGAACGGCGAGGACAGCACGTTCGAGAAGCTGTACTTGCCGTCTTCGTAGGCATAGCTGACCCGGCCGGTCAGGCGCATGCCGTTGTCGCCCAGCGGAAACTGCGCATTCATCGCGACATTTGCGGTGAACGGCGAGGTGTAGCCCGGCGTGGCATAGGCCGCGATGTTGACCAGTGGCTGGTTGGCGGCGACCGGAAGCCCGGCGAGGAACTCCTTATACTTGATGTCGACGTAACCGGCGTTCGCCTCGAAGGTGAAGTTGTCGGTCAGCACCGCCGTCAATTCCGCCTCGACGCCGGTGTAGGTGACCTTGCCGGCGTTCGTTACCTTGGTGGCGAAAGTGCCCGGAGCAAGGTTGGTGATCGGCACGGCGATCGCCAGATCCTTGTACTCGTTGTAGTATCCGGCAAGGTTGAAGCGCACCTTGCGGTCGAACAGTTCCGACTTCAGGCCCACTTCATAGGACGTCACGTTCTCCGGCTTGAACGAAGGCAGCACGCCAGCCACTGCCGGGTCCTGCGCATTGAACCCGCCCGAACGATAGCCGGTGGCGATGCGGGCATAGAGGTTGACCTGGTCGGACACGTCATAGCCCAGCATCAGGTTCCAGGTGAACTTGCTGTAGCTGGCGCGGCCCTGCTCGGGCGTGGCAAGCGGGGCGGCGCCGTTCTGGCGGCGCACCATCGACTTGGTATCCCAGGTATAGCGACCGCCTGCCGTCAGGCGCAGGCCGCTGTCCTTGCCGCCGGGGTAGAACGTCGCCTGCCCATAGACCGCAGTGCTTTCCGCCGTCGCGGTGTAATCGAGCACCGAAAGCGTCTGCACCAGACGGTAGCGCGCCGGATTGGCCGCGACGAACGAGGGGCCGAGCGGGCCGAAGTTGCCGAGGAAGATCGAATTGGTATCGAGCACGAAGCCGCTGTTCTGCGGGTTGTACTCCGAACCCTTTTCCCAGAAATAGAAGCCGCCGAGCACCCAGTCGAGGCTGTCGCTCTCGTTGCCGATTTCAACCTCTTGGCTGAACTGCTTGTGGCGGCGCTTGTTGTTGGTGTCGAACAGGTTCTGCTGCACGGTCGGTACCGGCGATGCGGCGATGAACGGACGGAATGCTGCCGGGATCGACGGGATGAACTGCAGCAGACTTGCCGGCATGCCGTTGAACAGCGACGCCTGCGTGAAGCGAGGCGCAGTGAACGCGCCGATGCCATCAAGGTCGGTCACGCTGTCGTTGTTCCAGAAGCGGTAGCCGGTGGTGGACTTCAGGTGGAACGCGCCGAAGTCGTTCTGGACCTGCACGTTGTGGCCCCAGGCCTTGTCGGTTGAACGGCTGTTGATGTCGTTGCACACCGTGCGGCGCCAGTCGCGCGTCGGCGCGGCAAGAGCGGCGCAGCGCGGATCGAGGAAGTTGACCGTGTTCAGGAACGGCGCGACGGGCGCCTGCTGCGTCACCACCACCGGCACGCCGCCGACCACTTCGGGCGGACGCACCGCGCCGCTGGCGACATTGGTCAGCTGGAAGTTGATCGGCGAGGCGTCGATCTTGCTCCAGTCGAAGATGTACTGGATCGAGCCCGTGCCGCCGATGTCGGCCTTGGCGGCGATGCGGAAGGAATCGCCCTTGCGCGCACCGGGATCACGCGCATCGCTTGGCTCGTTGAGGTTGTCGACCACGCCGTTGCGCTGGCGGTGGCTGTAGGTGAAGCTGGTCGAGATGCCCGCGATCTCGCCGGGATCGAGCGTGATCTTTGCGTTGAACGCGTTGTAGTTGCCATAGCCGGCTTCAGCCGAAAGCTTGAATTCCTTCGACGGCGCACGCGAGATGAAGGCAATGCCGCCACCGGTGGTGTTGCGGCCGAACAGCGTGCCCTGCGGCCCGCGCAGCACTTCGACGCGGGCAACGTCGATCACGTCAAGCGCGCTGCCGCCCGAGCGGGCGATGAACACGCCGTCGACGTAAAGGCCGTTCGCGGTGTCGAGGCCAAAGGTCTCGGTCGCGGGCGTGGGAATGCCGCGGATCGAGATGACGGCGGCATTGGCGTTGGTCGTGCCCTGCACGATGGTCACGTTGGGGGCGAGGCCGGACAGGTCCTTGGCATCGCGGATGCCCAGCTTCTCGACCTTGTCGGCGCTGATCGCGCTGATTGCCAGCGGCACGTCCTGCAGGTTCTGCTCGACCTTCTGCGCGGTCACGACGATCTGCTCCAGCTGGCCCTGGTCATCGCTGGCCTGCACGGGTTCATCCGCAGCATGGGCGGCAGATCCCAGCATCATCGACGCCAGGCTGGCGCCAAGCATCAGCCGCACGGCGAGCGTTGCGCAAGTGGTGGCCTTCATTGTTACTCCCCTCCAAACCGTTGTTGGCGCGGAAGATAGCCAATGCGTAGAAATTGACAAGTCGAAATACGCAAACATGCCATGAATCGCAGAAATGCGCCACTTGTCCGGGATATGGACCAGGTGATTCCCGCAAAAATGCAGCACGCCGATGCGCTCCAGAGCACTCGCATCGGCGCACGCCGCGAATCACGAGACTGGCTTTATGCGGAGATGAGAGCAAAGAATATCGCACGTTGCGCGATCATAATTCCGGTGATATGCATGTTTGCGTAATTCTGGCGGCATTATGATCCGCAAATCGGCAATACGGGAGATTCTGGAATGAAGGGCCTCAAGGGCAAAGTCGGCATCGTTGCCGGCGGTGGGCGCGGCATTGGCGCTGCAACCGCACGGCGCCTCGCCGAAGAAGGCGCCCACGTCGTCATCGGTGACCTCATGGGCGACTGGGCCCGCGAAGTGGCGGAAAACATCCGCTCAACCGGCGGCACCGCCACCGGCATCGAACTTGACGGCACCAAGGCCGATTCACAAGCCGCGATCGTGGCCTGCGCGGTAGAGACCTATGGCGGCCTCGACTTCTACCATTCCAACCTTGCGGGCGGCACCGGGGGCGACAACGACATCCTCGATTGCCCCGAGGACGTGCTCGACCTCAGCTTCGCGATCAACACCAAGAGCCACTTCCTCGCCACGCAGACGGCGCTGCCGAAGATGCTCGAACGCGGCGGCGGCGCAATGATCTACACCTCCTCCGGCGCGGCATCGGGCGGCGCACCGTGGCAGGTTGCCTATCCGATGACCAAGAACGCCATCCATGCGCTGGCCCGCCACGTTGCCGCCAAATTCGGCAAGAAGGGCGTGCGCGCCAACGTGATCTGCCCCGGCCTCGTCCTCACGGAAGCGGTCAGGCAGCACCTTACCGACGAGTATGTCGAGCGTGGCCTCGCCGCCGTGCCGCACGTCCGCCTCGGCCAGCCCGAAGACATCGCCGCCGCCGTGACATTCCTGGCCTCCGATGATGGCGCCTGGGTCAATGGGCAGGTCTGGCACGTCAACGGCGGCGCGCAGATGCGGGATTGAGCCGCGTGGCCGCGACCATTCCGGCAGGCGCCGCCGCCACCCTGTCCACCAGTGGCAAGCCGCTGACCAACCGCTGGCTGGCGCTGACGCTGCTGGTCATGGTCGCGGTGCTCAACTATGCCGACCGCTTTCTGATCCCCGGCCTCGCCCAGCCGATCAAGGCGCACTTCGGCATCAGCGATACGGTGATGGGCGCGCTGATGGGCCCGGCCTTCGCACTGCTCTACAGCCTGTTCACCCTGCCGATCGCGCGCGCCGCCGATCGCCGCTCGCGCGTGATGATCATTGCCTTGGGCTGCGGCTTCTGGAGCTTCTTCACCCTGCTGTCAGGGCTCGCCACCAGCGCCGAAATGCTGGCGCTGGCCCGCGTCGGCGTCGGCATCGGCGAGGCCGCTTACCAGGCCCCTGCCGCCGCCCTGATCGCCGCCTATTTCCCCGCCAACGAACGGGGCCGCGCCTTCGCCCTGCTCGGGACCGCGATCTATGTCGGCCAGATGGCTGGCCTTGCCGGCGGCCCCGCCATCGCCGCCGCCTCGACCTGGCAGACCGCCTTCCACGCACTGGGCATGATCGGCATCGTCATCGCCTTGGCGACATGGCTGATCGTGCGCGAACCCGCGCGCGAGGTCATTGACGTCGCCACGCCCGTGCTCCCGCTCAAGCAGACGATGCGCCTGCTGGTCGGGACGCCGTCGGTCATGCTGCTGGCCACGGTGATGGCGCTGGGTTCGCTTTCGGGCGTGACCTTCGGCATGTGGGGCCCCGCCCTGTTCGAGCGCGCCTATGGTCTCTCGACGCAAGCCGCGGGCGCCACCTTCGCTCTGTCGTTCGGGCTGCCCGGCCTGTTGGGCGTGCTCGGCTTCGGCTTTCTCTCCGACAAGCTCGGCAAGGGCGATGCCACCGTTCAGCTCCGCCTGACCGCGCTGGCGCTCGGCGGCGCAACCACCACCATCCTGCTCGTCACCTGGAGCGACAGCCTGACCGTGGCCCGGCTGCTCGCGGTGCCTTCGGGCCTGCTCGGCGGCGGTTGGTCGGTCGGCGTGCTTGCCGGCCTGCAGTACATCCTGCCCAACAGCCACCGCGCCACCGGCACCGCATTGGTCCTGCTGATCTCCAGCATGTTCGCCAACGTGCTCGGCCCGGTTCTGGCCGGACAACTTTCGGACTGGATCGCGGGAGCCGGTCCTCATGGCCTGCGCATTGGCCTGTCGGTCGCCATCCCCACCGGTTACATCGGCGTCTGGGCCGCCCTGCGCGCAATGCGCTCGTTCGAACGCGACAAGGCCGCGCTGGCGGGTTAGCGGTGGCTCAGCGCTTCAAGGCGAGCAGGCGGCGTTGGAACAGGGTCGAGAAGTCTCGTCGCGCATCTGCGACCAGCGCGATCGTCACCACTCCGTCCCCCAACTCGTAGATGATGCGATATGGCGGATGTGAAACCTGCCGCCACGGACTTCCGCGCAGTTCCAGTAATTCCACCGGCACCGGACCGCGCTCAGGATATTGGGCAAGGCTGTCGATCAGTTGCATCATCGAATCCAGCAGCGCCTCGGCGCCGTCTGGCCCATCGGGTCCGCGCTGCGCAAGGCGGCGCCGATAGATTTCGAACAGATCGTTTTCCGCCTCGTCTTCAATTTCGACGCGATAGGTCCCCGTCATTCGACAAAGCGGGTTTCTTCAGCGGCACGGGCGCGGATACGGTCGGCCAGTCCCTCGACGGTCTTGACCTTCCCCGCCGCGATATTCTCCTTCGCCAGCGCCAGCAGCTTGAGCAGCGCCATTGTCTCCTGCATCTGGTAATAGCTTGCCGCATCCTGCAGCACGGCCTTGGCCTCGCCATTCTGGGTTATGACCAGCGGCTCGGCGCCTTCATTCAGTTCGCGCAGCACTTCGGCGGCGTTGGCTTTCAGGTAGCTGATCGGCTTGATGCGGCTTTCAAGGCCCATGACGCGGCTCCATCCATATTCGGACCGAATGTAGTCCGAATATGGATGACCAGCAAGCCGCCCTCAATAGCCCATCAGGCTCAGCACTTCCTTGCGGCTGCGGTTGTCCTCGAGGAACGTGCCCATCATCCGGCTCGTCACCATGCCCACGCCCGGCGTGCGCACGCCGCGCCCGGTCATGCAGCCGTGCTGCGCCTCGATCACGACAGCCACGCCGTGCGGACGCAGGTTGTCCCAGATGCACTGCGCCACTTGTGCGGTCAGCCGCTCCTGGATCTGCAGCCGCCGCGCATAGGCATGGAGCACGCGGGCGAGCTTCGAGATGCCCACCACCTTGTCGCGCGGCAGATAGGCAATGGCGGCCTTGCCGATGATCGGAGCCATGTGGTGCTCGCAGTGGCTCTGGAACGGGATGTCCTTGAGCAGCACCAGCTCGTTGTACCCGCCCACTTCCTCGAACTGGCGTGAAAGGTGCGCGGCCGGGTCCTCGGCATAGCCCTGGCAATACTCCCGCCACGCCCGCGCCACGCGCCGGGGCGTATCGAGCAGGCCTTCTCGGGCGGGGTCGTCCCCCGCCCAGCGGATCAGCGTGGCAATCGCCTGCTCGACCTCGGCAGGCACCTCCGGCTTGGTCGTCTCCATTGGGTCAGGCCGCGAACGCGAACTCTTCGGCCACCGGCTTGGCCATGGCATTGGCGAAGTCGTGATAGCCCCACGGCCAGGTCGCGGGAATGCCGGTCTTGTCGAGATACCAGCTGGTGCAGCCCGATCCGAAGATCGTCTTTTTCGCCGCCGCGATGCGCCGCGCCTCGTAAGCCTGATAGGCCGGTTCCAGCGGTTCCACCGTACGCGCTTCGCCCCGCCGCACCGGTTCGAGCAGTTGCTCGATGTATTCCCACTGCCGCTCGGCGATGTCGATCAGCGGGAAGTTGCCGACCGGCGCGCCGGGGCCGTTGAGCATGAAGAAGTTCGGGAAATCGGGCATCGCGATCGCATAGTGCGCAGTCGGCCGCGTCGCCCAGAATTCGTCGAGCGAGCGCCCGCCGCGCCCGGTCACCACCGCCGGGCGGATGAAGCTGTCGGCGCGGAAGCCGGTTGCCAGCACCAGCACGTCAAGTTCGTGCAAGGTGCCGTCCTTCATCAGCACGCCCTCCGGCACGATCCGCTCGATCGCACCCACTTCGACGGAAACGCCGGGGCGCTGTACGCACTCGTAGTACTCCCACGAATAGATCAGGCGCTTGCACGCGGCGTGATAATCGGGCCGCAGCTTTTCGCGCAATTCCGGATCGCGCACGCTCTGCTCCAGGTTCTGGCGGCACAGCTCCTCGATCTCGTGCATCTGCGGGCTGGTGAAGTCGGTCACGCCTTCGGTGAAGCGATAGACCGCCTCCCAGTATTGCGGGTCATTGCGGATCGCCTCGATCAGCGAAGGATCGGCGGCAAAGGCGGCGCGCTGTTCGGCGGTATATTCGAACTGGACCACCGGCATGATCCACTGCGGCGAACGCTGGAAGTGCACCAGCTTCGCCGCACGGCTGCTCAGCGCGTTGACGATCTGGATCCCGGTCGACCCGCAACCGATCACGCCGACGCGCGCGCCGTCGAGCACGGCGCTGTCATCCCAGCGCGCCGAATGGAACGCCTTGCCCTTGAACGTATCGAGCCCCGGCAGGTCCGGCATCTTCGGATGGTGCAGCACGCCCGTGGCAACGATCACCACGTCTGCCTCGTAGGTCGAGCCATCGACGATGCCGAGGGTCCATGTCCTCGTCGCATCGTCGAAAGTGCACGAGGTGACTTCGCTGTTGAAGCGGATGTAGGGCACCACCCCGAAGCGTTCGGCCACGCCCTTGAAGTAGGCGTGGATTTCCGGCCCGGTGGCGTAGTAGGCGCTCCAGTCGGGGTTCAGGGCAAAGCTGTAGCTGTAGGCGTGCGACGGTGTGTCGCAGGTCAGGCCCGGGTAACGGTTATCGCGCCATGTCCCGCCCAGTTCCGCGCCTTTCTCGAACACTGCGAAGTCGGAATCGCCGCGCTGCAGCAGCTTGATTGCCGCCATCACGCCCGACATTCCCGCACCAATCACCGCATAGCGCAACCGCGCCTTCCCACCCGTCTCCGTCATTCTTTTCCCATTCTCGTGAGTGCCTGTTCAGTACCGGCCAGATCGCTCACCCCCGCGCCGGCGTCATCACCCGAACGTATTATGCGTATCGAAACCAACTGCTGATTACGCATCCGTCCGCGCAAACAACGAAAGCCGCGCATGGACCGGATCGTCCGCCCCGGCCCGCCCGGTGCCGACGCCGCCACTGCCGAAATCGTCGCCCTGCGCGGCGGGCAGGTCCTCGGCATGATCGAGGATGAACGAGCGCCGGGCAAAGCGCCACACCCCGTCGCGCTGCTCGTAATGATCGGCATAGCGCCCCCAGGCTACGAACTGCCGCTCGCCATCCAGCGTCAGGTGCCACGCCCGCGCCGTGATTTCGCCCTGGGCGCGCGTGCCGTCCACCACGAACAGCGCCGAGAGCGCCGTGTGCATCGTCGCCCGCCAGCTCGCCATCATGCCCGGCAGCCACGCGATGTAGCCATCCACGGGCCCGCAGTAATAGGGCGTGTGATCGTCCACCGCGTCGTCATGGTATAGGCTGCGCAGCAGATCCCAGTCGCGCCGGTCGATGCAGTGGCCATAGGCGGTGACGAGATGGCGCAGCGCCTCGCGCGCCATCAGTTCGTCAAGGCTGATCGGGTGCGGTGCCAGCTCAGACACCGAAGCCCCCGCCGACCGAAATGGTCTGCCCGGTGACGTAATTCCCGCGCGACGATGCGAAGTAGACCGCAGCCTGCCCGATGTCCTGCGGCGTGCCCCAGCGCTTCAGCGGCAGCATCGCCTTGACCGCGGCTTCCCATTCCGGCGTGAATGTGCCCGCCTCCTGCCCGATCTTGAACTGCCCGGCATCGATCACGCCCACGAGAATCGAATTGGCGCGGATCTCGTTGTGGCCCTCCTCCTTGGCGATGCCCTTGATCAGCGCCTCGTTGCAGGCCTTGGGCGCTACCGACAGGCCATCGAGCTTCGGCCACCAATCGTGCCCGGCAGAGCCGAGATGGACGAAGCTTCCCCCGCCGCTTGCGCGCATGTGCGGCAGCGCGGCGTGGACGGCATTGTTGAAGCCGAACGCCTCGATCTCCATCGAGGTGCGGAACATTTCCTCTGTCCAGTCGGCAATCGCCACTTGCGGCACCACCGGCCCTGCCCCCCACACCACGGTATGCACCCGGCCATGCTGTTCGACCGCGCCCGCCAGCGCCGCCTGCACCTGCGCGCGGTCGCGCACGTCGGCGCGGTGAATCGTGGCCTTGCGCTCCAGCGCAGCGATCTCGTCGGCCACCGCGCGGGCCACATCCTCCTTCGAGCGATAGACCACCGCCACGTCGCTGCCCTCGCGCGCGAACTCCAGCGCCACGCCCCGGCCGATGCCGCCACTGCCGCCGAATACGATCGTTGCACCGGCCGGAAAAATCTCGCCCATACTATCTCCCGTTTTTCGCTTCGCGCTGAACTTGTCAGTTTATGTTACGCATTTGGTGCACCTTATCGGATGTGAGGTCAATCATGCGCAATATGGCCGGATTATCGCCAGCGCTTGCCCTGGTCACGCGACTTTTGTAAGTAACACTAACAATATCGGGCAGAGGAGCCGCAAAGGTGCAAGACTTCAACGATCAGATCGCGTTCATCACCGGCGGCGCTTCTGGCGCAGGGCTGGGGCAGGCGCAGGTCTTCGGCCGTGCCGGCGCAAAGGTCGTGATCGCGGATATCCGGGCCGAGGCCATCGATCAGGCGCTCGCCGCATTGCGCGCAGAGGGCATCACCGCCCACGGCCTCGTGCTCGACATCATGGACCGCGCTGCCTACGCCCGTGCCGCTGACGAAGTCGAAGCCGTGTTCGGCGCCGCACCCACGCTGCTGTTCAACACCGCCGGGGTCAACAGCTTCGGCCCGGTAGAGAACACCAGCTACGACGATTTCGACTGGATCATCGGCGTCAATCTTGGGGGCGTAATCAACGGCATGGTCACGTTCGTGCCCCGCATGATCAAAAGCGGCAAGCCCGGTCACATCGTCACCACCTCGTCCCTCGGCGGCCTGATGGGCAGCGCGCTGGCGGCACCCTATTCGGCGGCCAAGGCTGCGGTGGTGAACCTGATGGAAAGCTACCGCCTCGGCCTTGAAAAGCACGGCATCGGCGTTTCAGTTCTATGCCCGGCCAACATCAAGTCCAACATCGCCGAAGCCAGCCGCCTGCGCCCCGCGCAGTTCGGCCAGAGCGGCTACGTCGAAAACGAGGACTCCATCGCCTCGCTCCACTCGATCCACCAGCACGGCATGGACCCGGTCGAACTCGCCGAGCACGTCAAGCGCGCGATTGAAGCCAACCAGCTCTACGTGATCCCCTACCCCGAAGCCAGGGACGGCCTGCGAACCCACTTCGATCGGATCGTCGAATCGGTCCTCCCCCTCGAAGCCGACCCGGAAGGCGCCCGCCTGCGCACCGAAGCCTTGCAGAACTGGGCAGCCGATCGCGCGCGGGTGTTCATGGAGAAGCAGGAGTGATCTGACAGCACCAACGTCGATGCCCCCGCTTTCGTGAAAAGGAAGACGGGGGTGTTCGCGCCGTGAAGCTTTCAGTTCAGCGGCTGCCAGTCGAATGCCAGTGCGCCTTCGCGGTGCGCAAAACGATTGAGATGATCGGCGACAACCTGCTGCATTCGCGAAAGATCGCCTTCGCCGTCGATGGTGCACGTGACTTCAAGGGCTGAGTCGTGGGCCTTGAGATCGACTGGTCCGAACGGAAGGGCAACCCTACCCTCATGGGGATCAAAGGACACCTCGAACTTGTGGCCCCAATGCTTGCAGAGCTGCTGCAAGTAGCGGCTGGCGTTTGCGGTCGGGACTGTGGCGCGGCTGGAGGTCATGGATCACTCGCTTCTAAAGACTGTTTTCAATGCATCTAAGATATATCGTAATCACATCATGTCAACTGCCGACGCGAATTCATGCTTCATCCAAGGTTGACTAGATCGCCAAGTCCGTGGCAAGCGCGCTGCCTGCACCACGAGGCCAATGAGGCCTGCTGGCCCGAGCGGGTATAGCTTAGTGGTAAAGCTCCAGCCTTCCAAGCTGGCTATGCGGGTTCGATTCCCGCTACCCGCTCCAGCCCTCCCTTCCATATCTGTCCCAATAGGTCTATAAAACTCGCGGAAAACAGAGGGTTTTTCGCCCTCGACTGTCCGGACTCATCTCTATGTTTCCCCCTGCATCCGGCTCCTTTGGGGGCCACTTCGGGGGCCAGAGCTTTCCGGGCAATTCGATTGGCCCCCAGCTGGGGGCCACGCGCTGGGAAAGGGCCAGGGACGATGCCGCTGACAGATGTTGCGATCAGAAACGCCAAGCCCCGGTCAAAGCCTTACAAACTGGGCGATTCTCTCGGCCTGTTCCTGCTGGTGCAGCCCGCCGGCGGAAAGCTGTGGCGACTGAAGTATCGTGTCGATGGGAAAGAGAAGAAGCTCTCTATTGGAAGCTACCCGGAGGTGGGGCTAGCCGAAGCGCGGCGCAGACGGGATGACGCCCGCGAGCTGCTATCCTCCGGCAAGGACCCGTCGCGGGAAAAGAAGCGCAAGAAGGTGCAAGCGCACATCCAGGCGGAAACCACTTTCGCTGCAATCGCCGCTGAGTTTTGTGAAAAGCGCAGACGTGACGGCCAGAAGGCTTGGGCACCGGCCACAGCGACCCGAAGCGAGTATCTTCTTTCGCTGCTCAAAGGGTCAATCGGTAAGCTGCCCATAGCCGATATCGAACCCGTCGACGTGCTGTCGGCGGTCCGCAAGATTGAAGGAAAAGGGAAGCTGGAAAGCGCCCGCCGCACGCTTCAGCTGGCGAGCGCGGTGTTCCGCTACGCGGTGGCAACGGCCCGCCTTTCTTCCGACCCGACCCGCGACCTCCGTGGAGGGCTGACGGCCCCCACAGTCACCCATTACGGGGCAATTATAGATCCTGTTCGAGTGGGCGAGCTGCTGCGCGCCATCGACGGTTACGAGGGACAGCCGATCACCAAGCTTGCGATGCAATTAGCCCCACACGTGTTCGTCAGGCCTGGGGAGTTGCGCCATGCCGAATGGGCCGAATTTGATCTGAAAGGTGCGCTGTGGACCATTCCGGCAAGCAAGACCAAGATGCGCAAGGATCACCTTGTTCCGCTCTCTCGACAGGCCATATCGCTCTTGGAAGACACCCGCACGCTGACCGGGCCCGATGGCTTCGTCTTCCCATCGATCCGCTCGCGCAAGCGTCCAATGAGCGACAACACGATCAACGCCGGCTTGCGCCGTCTCGGCTATGCGACCAATGAAATGACCGCGCATGGTTTCCGCGCCATGGCCTCGACCTTGCTAAACGAAAGCGGCAAGTGGCACCCCGACGCGATTGAGCGCGCGCTAGCCCACGGCGACAGCGACAAGGTCCGTGCGGCGTACCATCGCGGCGCGCATTGGAAGGAGCGAGTAGCTATGGCGCAATGGTGGAGCGATTACCTCGACCAGCTTCGTGCAGGGGCCCAAATATTGCGTCCAGAGTTCGGGAAGGTCCACTCGTGAGGGTCCGCGCCTGCCACCAGCATCAAATTGCAATTTGCGACGCCGTACTTCAACGTAAGTAGCGGTATTTACGAAGGAAACTTTGACCTCAGCACCCGGCTAAATTGCGCAGTGAAGTGCAAATCGCCGTCAAATTGTTTCAACACGAGTGCCTGATTCCGAGTTTTCTGCTTTTAATCTATTGGGTTAGGGCTGGCAGCTCGCTGCGTACGGTGTGCTTGTAAACCAGCTACCGAATGGGTTTCCACGTCTCCTTTGAATTGTGCCCAAGGAAATGAAAGTGAGTCCCGGCGAAGCGTTAGCCATGCGGCACATGAGCTCGTCTGTTTCCGACCAACGCACGAACCCGCTCCGCGGGAGAGTCGCTTGGGGTGCCGTAGCGTAGTATTGTTC
>NZ_LSIA01000016.1:0-51933 GCF_001556015.1 Novosphingobium sp. CCH12-A3
CGACCAGCCGGTCTGCCACCTGTTCCTTGCCGACGATTCCGATGATTCCGCACATTTGGGGATGGGCTTTCGTTTAGAGTGTTGTGGCGCTTAGAGCGTATAGGGCACGCGGATGCCGGGCATGGTTGCCGGAAAATCCTTGGTATTTCGTGTAATCAGAATGGCCCCGTTAACCTGTGCAGTAGCCAGGATATAGGCATCCATCAGCGTCATCCGGCTGCGATAGCGGATATCGGCTGCTGCAGTGGCGATCCGCGCATCGATTTCCACGCAATCGAAATGGCTCAAGGCTTCACGCACCAGATCGCGCCTTTCCAGTGCTTCACCGGCCATCACTTCGGTCCACACGATCCTGCTGATGCGGTGGCTGCGATATCGCGCGATCTCCTGCGTGGCATGGGGCATCCGCCGCAGCCAGTCGATCACGATGTTGGTGTCGAAAAACGGTGCCGACACGGTCAGATGTCTTCGTAAGGTCGGCGATCCTCGCGCATGGCGCGCTGATATTCGACGCTGTCGCCGATATCGGTGCGATGGGCCCACAACCCGGCATAGCGGTCAATCCAGTCGTTGCTCGTATCGCTCTGCACGAGATAAAGCTTCACCGCCTCGCGCACGAGCGCAGCCCGCGATTTGCCCTGTTCGCTGGCGCGCGCATCGAGCGCGGCAATGTCTTCATCCGGGATATCGGCGAGGATACGAGTCATGACGATATCATGATATGATATCGTGCTATCGTCAAGCCCTGAGGAACGCATCCCTGCCCTCGCCGGTTGCCTGTGGAAACCCATCGCAGGAGCACCCGATGAGCATTTTCAGCAAGATCATGGACGCCATCTCGTGGAAGGGCACGCGCCCGACCCAGACCGGCCAGACGCCAAAACCCGCGCCCACCGCAACCCCTGCTGCCCCTTCGCCATCGACTCCGGCGCCAGCGCCCGCACCAACAGCAACCGCAGCCCCCGTTTCGCAGTTCGACGTCGAAGCCAACCTTGTTGAAATGGCGCAGGGCAAGGACCTCAACTGGCGCAGCTCGATCGTCGACCTGATGAAGCTGCTCGGCATCGATTCCAGCCTCGCCAATCGCAAGGAGCTAGCTCAGGAGCTTGGCTACACCGGCGCGCTCGACGGTTCGGCGGAGATGAACATCTGGCTGCACAAGGCGACGATGCGCAAGCTGGCGGAGAACGGCGGCAAGGTGCCTGCAGCAATGCTGGATTGAGCGCCTCCGATTGTTCAAACCCACAGATGTGGTATTGTGGGTTTGAACAAGACCTTGGATAGCTGAAATGAGTCGCCTGAGTATCGACATCACTGACAAGCAACACCAGCACCTCAAGGCTGTCGCTGCCTTGCAGGGCAAAACCATCAAGCAATATGCGCTTGAGCGACTGTTTCCAGCTGCTGACCCAGATGATGCGTGGAGCGAACTGACGGAACTGTTGCGTGATCGTATCGCCAAAGGCTTGGCGGGGGACGTCTCACAAAAGAGCGTTAACGAGATTGTTGACGAAGAACTCTCGCCGGGCAAATCGGCTTGATCGCACGGTTTCAGCTAAGCGGTGCTGCTGAAGCGGACCTGAGGAGCATCATTCGCTACACGCGCAACCAATGGAGCGCATCACAGGCCCGCAAATATTCGCAGGCACTTGAACAGGGCATGGCGCGCCTAGCAGGGGCCCAAGGCAACTTTCGCTCGCTCCCCGAAATCCATCCCCTATTGCGGGTTGCCCGATGCGAACATCACTTCATCTTTTGCCTAGATCGCAGCGACGCCCCCGCACTCGTCATTGCCATTTTGCATGAGCGGATGGACCTGATCGCTCAGTTGTCGGACAGGCTCATGTAGCACAGCGTTTGCTCAGGTTAGTTGGCGATTACCCCCGCTTCTCGGCCTTCTTCTTCTTCATCGCATCATGGAACCGGTCCGCCCAGCCGGGCTTTACCAGCTGTTCTGCCCGCACCATGCGCAGCTCGCCGTCGGCCACGTCGCGTGACACGGCGCTGCCTGCCGCGACAATGGCGTCCGCGCCGATCTTCACGGGGGCGATCAGGGCCGAGTTCGAGCCGATGAAGGCGCGTTCGCCGATCGTGGTCTTGTACTTGAAGTAGCCATCATAGTTGCAGGTGATCGTGCCTGCGCCGATGTTGGCTTCGGCACCCACTTCGGCGTCGCCGAGGTAGGTCAGGTGGCTGGCCTTGGCACCGCGGTGCATCACGGTGTTCTTGACCTCGACGAAGTTGCCGACCTTGACGTCCTCCTCCAGCTTCGCACCAGGCCGCAGGCGGGCATAGGGACCGATGTGGACGCCGGGCGACAGCGTCGCGCCTTCGAGATGGCAAAAGGCGTGGATCGTCACGCCATCGGCCACGGTCACGCCGGGGCCGAAGAACACGTTGGGCTCTACCGTCACATCGCGGCCAAGCACGGTGTCCCACGAAAACCACACGGTTTCGGGCGCGATCAGCGTTGCGCCATCGGCCATGGCCTGCGACCGGCGGCGCTGCTGCCAGCGGCCTTCGGCTTCGGCAAGCTCCGCGCGGCTGTTGATCCCGGCCACTTCATCGGCATCGTCGGTGACGACCACGGCACAAGTCCGGCCATCGGCAATCGCGATGTTGACCACGTCGGGCAGGTAGTATTCGCCTTGGGCATTGTCGTTGCCGACGCGGGCGAGCAGGCCGAACAGGTCCGCGCTGCGCACCGCCATGAGGCCCGAATTGCACACGCGGCAGGCACGCTCCTCGTCGGTCGCGTCCTTGTGCTCGACCATCTTCACGATCCGCCCATCTTCAGCAATCACGCGTCCGTATTGCAGGGTATCGGCGGGCGCGAAGCCCAGCACGACCGCGGCTGGCGCATCATTTTCATGCAATCGCGCGATCATCGCCCGCATCGTCTCGGCGCGCACAAACGGCACGTCGCCATAGAGAATCAGCACATCGCCCTCAAAACCGGCGAGCGCGCCCTCGGCCTGCTGCACGGCGTGCGCTGTGCCCAGTTGCGGGTCCTGCACGGCAATCGTCGCAGATCCGCCGAGCGCCTTTTCCAGCTGCTCGCGCCCGTGCCCTGCCACCACCACCTGACGCTGCGGCGAGAGCTCCGCAGCGCTCGCCATCAGGTGCCCCACCATCGGCCTGCCCGCGATCGGATGCAGCACCTTGTGCAGGTCGCTCTTCATGCGGGTGCCTTTTCCGGCGGCGAGGACGATAATGGCGAGGGGGGTCTGTTCAGTCATGGCCGCACCCTTGCCAGACAAATCTTGCGCTTTCCAGAACTGCGCGCCACTTGGGCGCACCATGGCGGATTTTCCTTATGCAATCGTCGGATTCGATCTCGACGGCACGCTGCTCGATACCAGCCGCGATCTCGGCGTCGCGCTCAATCACGCGCTGGCTCTCGCAGGCAGGCCACCTGTGCCGCTGGAGGAGACGAAGCGCCACATCGGCGGCGGCGCGGCGCAGATGCTGCGTTCGGCGCTGACGGAATCGGGCGGGGTGGACGAGGACGCCTTCCCCGGCCTGCAGGCGAGCCTGATTGAATTCTACGGCCACAACATCGCCCACCACACCGAACTTTTTCCCGGTGGCGCAGCGATGATGGACGAACTCGACGCGCGCGGCGTGAAGATCGCCATCGCCACCAACAAGGCTGAAGGCCTGGCGGTCAGGCTGTTCGAGGAACTGGGCCTGCTCCACCGCTTCGCCTGCGTGATCGGCGGCGATACGCTGGGTCGCCATCGGTCGAAGCCCAAGCCCGACATGCTGCACGAAATGGTCGCGCGCTGTGGCGGAGGCCCTGCAGCTTTCGTCGGCGATACCACCTTCGACGTGGGCGCCGCCAAGGCCGCGCAAATGCCGGTCGTCGCCGTCCGCTTCGGCTTTAACGACCTTCCGGCTGACGAGCTTGGCGCCGATGCCGTAATCGATCATTACGATGAGCTGGTGCCGACGCTGGAGCGTCTCGCCAGCGTTGCGCAGTGCGTCTAGGCTTTCCCGGATGACCGCTCCCCTAGCCCTTACCATCGGCGATCCGGCAGGCGTCGGCCCGGAACTTGCCGCCGCCGCGTGGGCGTTGCGCGATAGCGAAGGCTTGCCCCCGTTCTTCGTCGTCGGCTCGGCCCGAGTTATCGAGGAAGCGGCGCGACGGCGTGGCATCTTGGTGCCGGTCTGCACGGTCAAGGCACCCGATGAAGTGGCGGAATGCTTTGGCGGCGCGCTGCCGGTGCTGGACCTTGCCGATCTGCGCTACACTCCGGGCGAGCCTGACGATGCGGGCGCCAGCCTTGCCCTGAATGCGCTTGCCACTGCCACCGGCCTCGTCCGCTCGGGCGCGGCATCGGCGCTGGTCACTGGCCCCATCGCCAAGAGCCGCTTGGCAAGAGTCGGTTTCGATCACCCGGGGCAGACCGAATTCGTGGCGCAAGCATGCGGCGTGACGGCCGAGAACGCGGTGATGATGCTCGCCGGGCCAAGCCTCAAGGTCGTGCCGATCACCGTCCATGTGGCGCTGCGGCTGGTGCCGGACATGCTCACCGCCGAACTGATCCGCACCCGCGCCGCGATCACCGCTGCGGCGTTAGTGCGCGATTACGGCATCGCCGATCCGCGCCTCGCGGTCGCCGGGCTAAACCCCCACGCGGGCGAGGACGGGCGCATGGGCCATGAGGACACGCAGGTCGTCGCTCCCGCCGTGGCCATGCTCCGTGACGCCGGGATCAACGCCTTCGGACCGCTCCCGCCGGATACCATGTTCCACGCAGAAGCGCGTGAGGGCTATGACGTGGCCATCTGCATGTACCACGATCAGGCGCTGATCCCGATGAAGGCGCTGGATTTCGATGCTGGCGTGAACGTGACGCTCGGCCTGCCGATCATCCGCACCTCGCCCGATCATGGCACCGCCTTCGTCATCGCCGGCACCGGCAAGGCGCGCGTCGGCCCCACTATCGCAGCGCTGCGCATGGCGGGCGAATGTGCCGCGAGGAGGGCTTCGGCATGACCGACCTCCCCCCTCTACGCGACGTCATCAATCGCCACGGCCTTTTCGCCACCAAGGCGCTCGGCC
Organism: Novosphingobium sp. CCH12-A3; assembly: GCF_001556015.1. Lineage (NCBI taxonomy): Bacteria > Pseudomonadati > Pseudomonadota > Alphaproteobacteria > Sphingomonadales > Sphingomonadaceae > Novosphingobium > Novosphingobium sp. CCH12-A3. Next base: position 5,069 of record NZ_LSIA01000016.1, read on the forward strand.
AGAACTTCCTGTTCGACGAGCAGTTGCTCGATCGCATCGCGCGCGTCCCCGGCAAGCTCAAGGGCGAGAATGTTCTTGAAGTCGGTCCCGGCCCCGGCGGCCTGACCCGCGCCCTGCTGCGTGCAGGCGCAAACGTCACCGCGATCGAAATGGACAAGCGCTGCATGCCTGCGCTTGCCGAACTGTCCGATGCCTTCCCCGGCCAGCTGACCGTGATTCAGGGCGATGCCACAAGGATCGATCCGGCAACGCTGTTTGAAGGTCCGTGGCACGTCGCGGCGAACCTGCCCTACAACGTCGGCACGCAGCTGTTCACCGGCTGGCTATCAGGGCAAGACTGGCCGCCGCAGTGGAAGTCGTTGACGCTGATGTTCCAGCTGGAAGTGGCGGAGCGCATCGTCGCCGCGCCCGGCACGGATGCCTATGGCCGCCTTGCCGTGCTGGCACAGTGGCGCGCGTCCCCGCGCATAGCGATGAAGGTTCACCGCAGTGCCTTCACTCCGCCGCCCAAGGTCATGTCGGCGATCATCCATGTCGAACCCGGCACCATGCCCGAAGGCGTTTCCGCCCGCATGCTGGAGCGCGTGACGGAAGCCGCCTTCGGCCAGCGCCGCAAGATGTTGCGCCAGTCCCTGAAGGGCCTGCCCGGCGCGCTGAACGCGCTCGAAGCGCTCGGCATCGACGCACAGCGCCGGGCCGAGACGTTGAGCGTGGAGGAATTCGTCTCCATCGCTCGCGTGCTGACGAAGTAAGGGCGGACCCGCAGGCCCGCCCCCTTCAAGTTCAGGCCGGCTCGGCGACCTTCGCCAAAGCGGCCTTCTTCTTCAGGCGCCATGCATGCAACAACGGCTCGGTATAGCCGTTGGGCTGCTCCACCCCGTTGAACACCAGATCGCAGGCCGCACGGAAGGCAAAGCTTTCTTCCCAATTTCCGGCCATCGGCTCGTAGAGCGGATCGCCCGCGTTCTGCGCATCGACCTTGGCTGCCATGCGCTTGAGGCTGTCCATGACTTGTTCGTTGGTGGCCACGCCGTGCAGCAGCCAGTTGGCCATGTGCTGGCTGGAAATCCGCAAGGTCGCGCGGTCCTCCATCAGCCCGATGTCATTGATGTCAGGCACCTTGGAGCAGCCGACGCCCTGATCGATCCAGCGCACGACATAGCCCAGCAGGCCTTGCGCGTTGTTGTCCAGTTCCTCGCGCACTTCCTCTTCCGACCAGTTGGCACCATCGGCCAGCGGAATGGCGAGAAGCGCGTCCAGACCCGGTGTCGCTTCCTGCGCAACGTCGCGCTGAACCCCGAACACATCCACCTGATGATAGTGCATCGCGTGCAGCGTTGCCGCCGTCGGCGAAGGCACCCAGGCAGTGTTCGCCCCGGTGCGGGGATGCGCGATCTTCTGTTGCATCATGTCGTGCATCATGTCGGGCGCGGCCCACATGCCCTTGCCGATCTGCGCCTTGCCCGAAAGCCCGTGGGCCAGACCGATGCAGACGTTGCGCTTTTCGTAAGCCGCGATCCAGCCAGATCCCTTGATGGCCCCTTTCCGGATCATCGCCCCCGCCTGCATCGAGGTGTGGATCTCGTCGCCGGTGCGGTCGAGGAAGCCGGTATTGATGAACACGATGCGGTCGCGAACCTTCTCGATGCAGGCGGCGAGATTGGCAGACGTGCGCCGCTCCTCGTCCATCACGCCAACCTTCACGGTGTGGCGTTCCAGCCCGAGCAGGTCCTCGACCGCGTTGAACAGGTCATTGGTGAAGGCGACCTCTTCGGGACCGTGCATCTTGGGCTTGACGATATAGATGCTGCCGGTGCGGCTGTTGCGGTGGCGGCCCAGGCCCTTGAGGTCGTGCATGCCAATCGCCGACGTGATCACAGCGTCCATGATGCCTTCCGGTATCTCGCTGCCGTCCTGGAGCAGGATCGCCGGATTGGTCATCAGGTGGCCGACATTGCGCACGAACAGCAGGCTGCGCCCCGGCAGCGTGATCGCCTCACCCTTGGCCGAAGTCCACTCGCGGTCCGGCTCAAGCGCGCGGGTCATGGTCTTGCCGCCCTTGCTGAATCTCGCCTCGAGATCGCCGCGCATCAGACCGAGCCAGTTGCGATAGGCCAGCAGCTTGTCTTCGGCGTCGACTGCAGCGACCGAATCCTCGAGGTCGACAATGCTGGTCAGCGCCGCTTCCATGACGATATCCGCAATGCCCGCCTTGTCATCCATGCCCACCGGGTGCGTCCGGTCCAGCACGATTTCGACATGCAAACCGTTGTTGCACAGCAGAATGCCACCGGGTTTCGTGCCGGCAAACTGCATCTCATCGCACAACGGCAGGCTGGTCGCCCCGTCCCATTCGGTCCAGCTCATGCCGTCCAGCGGGAATGTCAGGTCAAGGAACGCGCGGCCCGCGCGGACCACCGCCGCGCCGCGTTCCTTGTCGTAGCCGCCCGGCCGGGCCGGGGCCGCATCGAGCGCGTCGGTGCCGTACCAGGCATCGTAGAGACTACACCAGCGCGCATTCGCCGCATTGAGCACGAACCGGTCATTCAGAACCGGCACGACCAGCTGCGGCCCTGCCATGCAGGCAATCTCGCGGTCGACGTTCTGCGTGCCGATCACGAAATCCTCAGGCTCTGCCACAAGATAGCCGATCTCGGTCAGGAATGCGCGATACTCGGCCGGATCGATCGGCTTGCCCTTGCGCTCGCAGTGCCACGAATCGATCAGCGCCTGCAGCGCCTCGCGCTTGTCCAGCAACATACGGTTTACCGGGGCGAAATGGCCGACCAGCGCGGCAAAGCCCTGCCAGAATGCGCCCGCGTCAAGCCCAAGTGGCCCGAGCACGTCATTGTCGATGAAGCTGGCGAGGTTAGCGTCGACCTTCAGGCCGCTGCGTTCGATACGTCCGTTCATTTCACCCATGTCCATACGCTCACATAAGCGGCGCCCCGCAAATCTTGCGAAAAGCCGAATCCGATGAACCTGGGGAGGAACGGCTAAAGCCTATGCATGATCCGACATTGCATTGCAATCATGCGAAAGTCGTGCCTCAGCCGAATGCCTCTGCATAGAGCCGCTCGATCTCCGCCGCATCGGGCACGCGCGGGTTGTTGCCGGGTGATCCCGAAGCCAGCGCCTGCCGCGCCATTTCCGGCACCACCTCGAACCACCGCGCCTCGCTGATACCGTGAGAACGCGGGGATGGCACGGACAGGTCAGCGTTCAATGCTGCCAGTTCCTCCAGCAGCCGCGCCACCGCCGCCTGATCGCCCTCGTCCGCACTGGCGACGCCCATCGCCCGCGCGCAATCGGCATAGCGCGCAAGCGCGGCTGGCGCGGAGAAGGCCGTCACCGCAGGCAGCAGCATGGCGTTGGAAAGCCCGTGCGGCACATGAAAGAACGCGCCCACCGGTCGGCTCATGCCATGAACCAGCGCCACGCTGGCGTTGGAGAATGCGATCCCCGCATGATGCGCCCCCACCATCATCGCCTCGCGCGCTGCCCGGTTGCCCGGCTCGTTACAGGCAGTGCGAATAGCGGGCGCGATCAGCTTCATCGCCGAAAGCGCCATGGCATCGCTGAAGGCATTGGCCTTTTTCGAGACGTAAGCCTCGATCGCATGGGTAAGCGAATCGATGCCGGTATCGGCTGTCAGCCGCGCGGGCTTGCCCATGGTCAGTTCGAAATCGACGATCGCCACGGTCGGCAGAAAAGCAAGGCCAGCGCAAAGCATTTTCTCGCTGCTGGCCTCATCGGTGACGATGGTGAACTTCGTTGCCTCCGATCCGGTCCCAGCCGTGGTAGGCACGGCGATGATCGGCAGGCCGGGCACGTCCGTCGTTGCCGGAGTCTTCATCGACTGGACCGGCCTCGGCTCCACCGCCAGTGCGGCAATGGCCTTTGCCGTATCGATCGGGCTGCCGCCGCCGAAGCCGATAACGCAATCGCAATCGGCAGCACGCAGAGCCTCCAGCGCAGCTTCAACCACCGCCACGGTCGGATCGGGCACCGTATCGGCGAACACGATCGCATCGATGCCGGCTTTGTCGAGCACGGCGAGCAACGTCGCCACCATCCCGCTGCTCACCAGGAATGCGTCGGTCACGATGAATGGTCGGGACACCCCGCACTGGGCAAGCGCTTCCGGCAATTCGGCCAGTGTGCCGCCCCCTACCCTGATGATCCGTGGAAGATTGATCGCCGCCATACCTGTCCTCTTGCCAAAGCCTGCCTATCCGACCGCAAATCGCGGCGGACGGCAAGCTGGCAAAAGCACCCGTTCGGGCCGTCACCGCTCAATTCCGTCGGGCATCACCAAGCGGCTCTGCCGTGAAGGGAATCACCGCTCCATCGGGATAGGGCATGATCAACGTACCGTCGGGCGCGGCGGTAAAGGTCGTCTGCGTGGGATAGGGTATGCTGATTCCTTCGGCGGCAAAGCGCTCCATGATCGCCACCAGCAAGCGATCGCGCAAAGGATGCGCTACGTTCCAGTCAGCACCCGGCACGTCGAGGATCAGGGTGAAATCAAGCGAACTGGCTCCGAACGCCTCGAAGCCTGAGCGGGCCACTTTCGCGCCTTCCGCCTCGCCCAGCGCCTTCAGCATTGCCGGAATCCGCGCCAGGGTTTCAGGCGGGGTTTCATAGGCAACGCCAATCGCGAAAGTCAGGCGGATGTGATCGCGCACGGTAAGATTGCTGATCTCCTTGTCGAGCAGGTTCTTGTTCGAAACCACCAGCAGTTCTCCGCTTACCAGCCTGATGCGGGTGGTGCGCATGCCGATGATCTCGACAGTTCCGGTATTTCCGCCCCAGCTGATCACTTCCCCCACCTTGAAAGGCCGGTCGAACAGGATCGAAATGCCGGCAAACAGGTCGGAGAAGATGCCTTGAGCCGCAAGACCGATCGCAATGCCGCCTATGCCAAGGCCCGCAACGAGCCCGGCGACATTGACGCCAAGGTTTCCGAGGATGAGGACGAAGGCAATGGCGAAGACGAGGAATGTCACCAGCGCCCTCAGGATGTTGAGTGCCGAACTCAGCGCACCATTGGCGTGTTGTGCTTCACCTGCGCGATGTTCGATCAGGCCTATCGTCAGTTCCCGAACCCACAGCGCTGCCTGGAAGGTGAAGCCGACGGTGAAGAGGAAGCGAATGGTCTTGTCCAGCCAGACCGGTGTCTGCGCGTAGCTGGCTACCGCCTCCGCTGCGACCAGCACGATGAACCAGAATCGCGTGCGGCTTGCCATTCGGCCGATGATTGTCTTCCAGCCGACCAGCGCCTCGCCTTCGGGGCAGAACCGGCGCCCGAGGTTGCGGATGGTGACAAGGACCAGAACGACGACAGCCGCGATGCCGATGGCGATCGAGATGCGCAACCAGTTGTCGGTAATCCAGCCGGTCGTATCGGCAATCAGAACGTCGGGGCTGGATGGAAGAGCGAGCGCGGCGGCCTTCGGAGTAACGATCATGCCTTGTTCAAGCGATGGTCCGCCGATCCGTTCCCTAGCGCCCCTGCATGTCCCGCGCTTCGGCCGGTATGTGCACCACCAGCCCGTCGAGCGCCTCGGTAAGTTCGATCTGGCATGACAGGCGACTCGTCCGCGTCACCCCGGCAGCCAGGTCGAGCATGTCCTCCTCATCGTCGATCGCTGGCGGCAGTTTCGCAAACCAGTCGGCATCGATGACCACATGGCAGGTGGAGCAGGCCATCTGGCCTTCGCAGGTGCCCTCAAGCGGCATGCCCTTGGCTTGCCCCAGTTCCAGAAGTCGCGTCCCCGCTTCGCCCTCTGCGGCGATCTTTTCACCCTTTGCGGTGACGAAGGTGACGCTGACCATGGTTACAAGACTCCCTGCGCGCGCGCCGCGGCGTTGATCGCCTCGGCAGCCTGTTCCAGTTCATCATCCCCCGTATAGCGTCCGAAACCGATGCGGATCGCGGTTCTGCTATCCCTGTCCGAAAGTCCGAGCGCGCGCAAGACATGGCTTGGCCTGCCCGACCCGCTGGCGCAGGCCGATCCCGCTGAAATTGCGATCGTGCGGCATTCCGACAACAGTCTCGCCACGTCCAGTCCCGGCAATCGCAGGTTGAGATTGCCATGCCAGCGCTCGGTGGCGCTCCCGTTCAGAATCCATCCCTCGAACAGAGACAAAGCCTTCGCCCACAGCTTATCCACATGAAGCCGGTCGGTTTCCGACAGACTTGTGCACAGCGCCGCCGCCGCTCCGAAGCCCGCGCAGAGCGCTGGCGAGAGCGTACCCGAACGCAAACCGCCCTCCTGCCCCCCGCCATGGATCAGGGGCGCAAGTTCCACCCCGTCACGCACCCACAGCGCGCCGATGCCTTTCGGGCCATAGAGCTTGTGCGAGGACACCGCGATCAGGTCCGCTCCGTGCGGAGCGGCGATCTTTCCGGCCCCCTGCACGGCATCGCACAGGAACAGCGCCCCCATGTCGCGTGCCCGCCGGGCCAGCGCTTCGATCGGCTGGATCGTGCCGATCTCGTTGTTGACCTGCATCACCGCGACAAGACCGGTTCCCGCCGGAATCGCCACCTCAGGATCGACCAGACCCGCACCATCGACCGGCAGCACCGCCACAGCGGGATCAAGAACCCGCGCCGTATCCAGGACCGCCGCGTGTTCAATTGCGCTGACCGAAAGCCGCTTTCGGCCACATCCAGCCAGAGCAAGGTTGATCGCCTCGGTCGCGCCCGAGGTGAAGACCACGCGCCCGTCGGGCGGGAGCAGCGCCGCCACCTGCTCGCGCGCAACTTCGACCGCGGCTGCCGCCGCACGTCCGGCGCGATGGGGGCTGTGGGGATTGGCGAATCCCATGGCCTCTGGCCCCGCCAGCCACGGCATCATTGCCTCGCGCGCCTGAGGAGAGAGCGGCGTGGTCGCCTGATAATCGAGGTAGATCACCCCCGGATCTCCTTCCACACCTCGACGAAGCGGGCGATCTCGGCCTCGGTCGTCTCGCGCCCGATGGACACGCGGATGACCTCGCCCGGATGGGCATAGCCCATCGCGGTCAGCACGTGGCTCGCCTTCAACGAGCCGGACGAACATGCGCTCCCGGCGGAAACGGCGATCCCTGCGCCATCGAACCGGATCAATTGCGCCGCGCTGGATTTGCCCGGCATGCGATAGGCGGCAATCGTCGGGCTGCGCGGGGAACCCGGCGCTACAATTTCCGCCCCGATTTCAAGCAGTTGATTCTCAAGCGATTCCCGCAAACCTGAAGCGCGCTTGAGCCATGCATTTCCAGCCTCCAGCGCTGCCGCCATGCCCAGCACCAGCGGCATCGGCTCGGTCCCGGCACGATAGCCGCGCTCCTGGCCGCCGCCGGGGTGCAGCAGGCCATAACTGCGCACCAGCAACGCGCCGATGCCCACCGGTCCGCCAAACTTGTGCGCCGAAACCGCGATCATGTCGGCCTCGGGCAGCGGAAGCTTGCCTGTGCCCTGCGCCGCGTCGACCAGCATCAGCGCATTGCTGGACTTTGCCAACGCGCCCAGCGACGCGAGATCCTGCATCACGCCGGTTTCGCTATTGACCTGCTGGATTGCCAGAAGCGCCGGCCCTTCCTCCTTTAGCGCCTGCTCAAGGCCGGAAATGCTGACCAGGCCATTCGCATCGACGGCCAAGCGAACAGCGCCTGGCGTCAGCCGCAGCACCGCCTCATGCTCTACCGCGCTCGTGATGTTCCTGTTATGTTTCCCCGGGGAAACTTTTTTCGTGGCAATCTCCAGCGCCTCACTTGCTCCGCTGGTGAAGATCACCTCGCCGTCCCAGGCAAGCGCCTTCTTCACCCGCGCCCGCGCATCCTCCAGCGCCGCCCTTGCCGCGCGTCCCGCTGCATGGGGGCTCGAAGGGTTGGCCCAGATGCGCCAGCCCTCCTCCATCGCCGCCAGTGCCTCAGGCAGCAGCGGGGTTGTGGCGGCGTGATCGAGGTAGATCGAATTTAGCGGCAAGATTCGCCCCGGAATGCGTGGAAAGATTGCTTTCGAAGGCTCGGTTTCTATATAGCCATCAGCTTAATTCCCAGCCCCGGCATTCCGTGCCGCATGGGGCCAGACCACAGGATTACCGGACAGGCAATGCCCGCAGTCATTTTTCCCGGCCCCGAAGGCCGCCTCGAAGGCCGTTTCCAGCCCGCCAGCCGCCCCCGCGCACCGGTTGCGATGATCCTCCACCCGCACCCGCAGGCGGGCGGCACGATGAACGATCGCATCACGCAGGCGCTCTACAAGACCTTCGTGGCCCGCGGCTTTGCCACGCTGCGCTTCAACTTCCGTGGCGTCGGCCGCAGCCAGGGCAGTTTTGACAACGGCATCGGTGAACTCAGTGACGCCGCAGCCGCGCTCGATTGGGTCCAGTCGATCCACCCCGAAGCCAGCACCACCTGGATCGCAGGCTATTCGTTCGGCGCGCTGATCGGCATGCAGTTGCTGATGCGCCGCCCTGAGATCCGCGGCTTCATCTCGGTGGCGCCGCCCGCCAACATGTACGATTTCAGCTTCCTTGCCCCATGCCCCGCCTCGGGCATCATCGTGCAGGGCACGGCGGATACGGTCGTCACGCCCAACGCGGTGCAGAAGCTGGTCGACAAGCTGCGCACGCAGAAGCACATCACCATCCATCACGACGAAATCCCGCGTGCCAACCACTTCTTCGAGAACGAGATGGATGACATGATGCGCGCGGTCGACAACTACCTCGACATGCGCCTCTCGCCGGATTGCCCGATCCGCTGATGCATTGGAGCCGGCTGGTAGGAATGCCGCCCAGCCGGCCCCCTGATCGGCCAGTGCCCTGTCAATTCACCTGGCGTTCGAAGCCAGCCCAGTAGGGCTCACGCAAGGTGCGACGCAGGATCTTGCCTGAAGGATTGCGCGGCAGCGCCTCGATCACATCGACCGACTTGGGCACCTTGAACCCGGCCAGGCGCTCCCGCGTCCAGTCGATGATCGATTGCGGATCGATCACGTGGCCAGGCTTTGGCACGCACACCGCCTTCACGGCTTCGCCCCATGTCGCATCGGGCACGCCGATCACCGCCACTTCCAGCACATCGGGATGGCCATAGATCGCGCTTTCGACCTGCGCCGGATAGACATTCTCGCCGCCCGAAATGATCATGTCCTTGATCCGGTCGTGCATGTAGACGTAGCCGTCCTCGTCAAGGTAACCGGCGTCGCCGGTGGCAATCCAGCCCTCGGGGGTCATCGTCTTCGCGGTGGCCTCGGGCAGGTTCCAGTACCCCAGCATGTTGTTTGACGAGCGCGTCTGGATCTCGCCAATCTCGTTCGGCCCCAACGCCTCGCCGTTTTCGCCGACCACCCGGACTTCGACACCCGGCAGCGGCTTACCGGCAGACCGCATGCGCTGATTTCCCTCGACGCAGTGGTCCTCGGGCGGGAGCATGCAGATCGTGCCGGTCGTCTCGGTCATGCCATAGGCCTGGATGAACTCGGCCTTGAACATGGCGATGCATTCCCGGAGCAAGACCAGCGGGATCGGCGATGCGCCATAGATGATGTACTTCACGCGGGCAAAGTCCACGCTGGCGCAGTCGGGGTGATTGAGCAGCATCTGAAGTGCAGCGGGCACGATGAAGAAGCGCGTGACGCCCTTTTGCTCCACCGCATCGAACACCGCGCGCGGCTCGAACTCGGCAAGGATAATGCCCGGCAATCCCGCCCCCATGGCCATGACGCCAAGGCCGGTGCCGCCGATATGGGCGCACGGCATGGCAACGAGGATCGCTTCGTCGTCCGTCATCTGGGTATAGGGCTGATCCTGCCCCAGCGATTGCTTGCGCAAGCCGAACAGGTTGCGATTTGAAAGCACCGCTCCCTTGGGGTTGCCGGTCGTGCCAGAGGTATAGAGCTGCAGCACCGCATCATCCGGCCCGGCGGCCTCATGGGCGATTGGCTGCTGCGCATCGATCCAGCGCCACGCCTCGTCCTGCGTCAGCGCCATACGCACGGTAGGGAGCGCGGAAAATGTCGCAGCCAGTCCTTCGAACCCGGCCCCGAGGAATACGGCTTTCGCCTGCGCATCGCTGGCAATCCACGTCGCTTCTGCCGGGGCCAGACGCCAGCCGATCGGAACCATGACCGCGCCGAGGCGGGCAGCAGCGAAGAACAACGTGAAATAGAGCGTGCTGTTCTTGCCGAACCAGGCAATCCGGTCTCCCTTGCCGATACCAAGGTCGACAAGGCCCGCGACCACCTGTGCCGTTGTGGACTCGAGGCTGCCATAGGTCAGCGTCCGGTCCGGTCCGTCGAGGGCGAGGCCTCGAGGTCGATCGGCTGCCCAGAACCGAATGAATTCGTCGAAGGTGAACAGGTCGGCAGTGCGCTCTGCTGTCGTCCGCTTCACGGCGGCGTCGGCCATGTGTTGCTCTCCCAAGCAATTTTGCGCAGTTAATCACGCAATTAAGGCAAGGTGCAAGCCCACCAATCGTGACAGAGTGTATCGCCTTGCTTCTGGCCGCCTCTGGCTTCCGCCATGGCTTTCTTGTACACGCTGTTCAAAGGCCGTTCGAAGAGGCGCATGACCATCGGCTCGAAAAACTCGAGCGGCAAGGTGTCATAGTTCGGGTCGAACGCCGGGCAATCGTACTTCTCGATGAACTCGGCCGTCGCCGCAGCATAAGGGTGATCGGCGAACTTGTCGCGCATGTTGCGATCGAGGCCGATGAAGTGGAAGAAGTTGTAGCCCTGGAAAATGCCGTGGTGCTGGACGATCCACAGCAGCTCTTCCGAAACGAACGGCTTGAGGATCGCAGCGGCAACGTCCGGGTGGTTGAAGGCACCAAGCGTGTCGCCAATGTCGTGCAGCAGGGCCATCACCACGTAAGCCTCGTCCCGCCCGTCGCGGTGGGCACGGGTCGCGGTCTGCAGGCAATGGGTCAGCCGATCGACCGCAAAGCCCCCGCAATCGCCCTCCAGCAGGCGCAAGTGATCGAGCACGCGCGCGCCGCCGCTCTGCGCAAAGGGCCGCATGTGGGTCATGATCGCGTCCCAGTCTTCCTGGGTGCCTTCGGTCATGGTGTGGAACTTGGCGGTAGGCAGGTCGTCCATGGCGATCATCCTCTCACGGTGCGCCTTGGCGGCGCATCTCGTTTCGGATGAGATTATCGCGTTTATGCTGCTTGGGAAGAGGCCTCAGGCGCAAATATCTGCCCTGGCAGGGAAAGCGCCAGCACAAGGCAACCGACCAACAGCACGAGGATGACGGCAAGCGCTGCGTAGATGCCGCTGCTGCCCATCGCCAGTTCCGGTCCGCCCAGCGCGAAATAGGCACTGCCGACCAGCGCAATGCCGAACGCGCTGCCCATCTGCAGCACGGTCTTGAGAATGCCGCTTGCAGCCCCGGCGTGGAGTCGGTCGACCCGCGCCAGAGCCACCGGCGAGACCGGGCCGGAAAGGCAACCCATCCCCACGCCCGCCAGCAGAAGCGCCGGGAGCAACAGCGGCAGACCGGGGCCACCCCAGGCGATCCAGGAAAGGGTGGCTGTATCAGCCACAACCAGAGCCAGCGCCGCAGAAACCAGCACCCACTTGCCCATTCTCGCGAGGTAGCGCCGCCCGAGGAAACCCATGCCGAGCATGACGCCAGCACTGAACGGGATGTGGACGAGGCCCGTCTGCAGGGGCGAATAGCCGAGCCGCGATTGCAACGCATGGGCGAACACGAACAGGAAGCCGGTGTTCGCGGCCGAGAAGATCAGGCCGATCAGCGCGCCTGTCCGGAACAGGCCGTTGTGCAGCAGTTCCGGATCGAAGATCACCGGTCTGCCAGCCCTGGCGCGGCGGTTGAGCCCGGCCCACGCCGCCCACATCAGCAGCGGCGATGCCGCCAGCAGCGCGAGGCTTGCCGCATCCAGCCCGGCATGCTCGCCCCGCACCAGCGGGAACAGCATGGCCGCCAGCGCTGCTCCGAACGCCAGCGTGCCGATGACGTCGATCTTGGCGCCCTTGTGCGCGATCTCGCGGGGCAGATAGCGCCACCCGGCCGTGAACGCTGCGATGCCGATGGGCAGGTTGATCAGGAACACCGTGCGCCAGCCAAGTCCGGCGATGTCCGCCGAAATCAGCAGCCCGCCGATGATTGGCCCGGCAATGCCGGCAAGCCCGCCGATCACCCCGAACCACGCCAGCCGCCCGATGCGCTCGACCGGATCGTAGAGGATCTGGATCACCGCCATGACCTGCGGCGCCATGATCGCGCCCGCCGCGCCCTGCAGAACACGCGCAGCAATCAGGAAATGCGGATCGGCCGCCGCGCCACACAGCAGCGAGGCCAGCGTGAAGCCTGCAACGCCGGTCAGGAACATCGCCCGCCCGCCGAACAGGTCACCCAGCCGCCCGCCGAGGATCAGCAGCAAGCCGAACGCCAGCGAATAGCCCGCCGCGATCCACTGCGCCGCGCTGCCGCCAAGGTCCTGCCCGCGAGCAGCGAAGTCAGCCTGCATGGCCGGGAGCGCGGTGTTGATGATCGTGACGTCGACGATCTCGAGCACCAGCGCGGTGATCAGCGTGAAGAATGCGAGGCTCTTCTGCCTCTCGGTCATGCCGGCGATAGTCTGGGCCATCTCCTCAGATCACGCCTTCGCGGAGCATCTTCACCGCCGCGTCGCAGGCCCGCGCTGTCAGCGCCATGTAGGTCAGCGATGGGTTCTGGCAGGCCGAAGATGCCATCTGCGCGCCGTCGGTCACGAACAGGTTCGGGATGTCGTGCGCCTGGCTCCACTTGTTGAGCACCGAGGTCTTCGGATCGAGGCCCATGCGCGCCCCGCCCATTTCGTGGATCGCCGTGCCGCCCGGCCCCGGCTTGTCGAGGCCCATGATCACGGTGCCGCCCGCCGCGGTCATCATTTCGGCGGCATCGGCCTTGGCCTGCGCCAATGCGGCCTGCTCTTCCTTGCCGAAGGCGAAATCGACGTGAAGCTGCGGAATGCCGAAGCGGTCGGTCCTGGTCCGGTCCAGAGTAAGGCGGTTGCTGTCGCGCGGCACGCAGTCGGCAAAAGCGACCAGCACCATGCGCCACATGCCGGGCTGGTGCAGCTTGTCCTTCAGTTCCGCCCCGATTCCGGCCTCGCGCTTGCCCGCACCCCAGTTGCTCTGCAGCGCGCCGCCCTGGAACGAGAAGCCGCGGGTATGGCCCTCGCCATCCATCGCATCCATGTTGCGATAGCGCGCGATGATCGCCCCGGTCGGCCGGTTGCCGAACGTGGTGCGATCGTTGAACTGCGGGAAAAGCGCGATCGTCGAAAGCGTGTTGGCGTGATCCATGATCTGGGTGCCGAGCACGCCGCTGGAATTGCCAAGGCCAGTCGGCATCGCCTCGCTGCGCGAATTGAGCAGGAGGTGGACCGAGTTGAAGGCGCCTGCATTGAGGAACACCAGTCGCGCCGTGGCAGCCCCCCGCGTCCCGTCCTTCGTGTTGACATAGCGCACGCCAGTCACGCGCTTCGTCTTCGGATCGTAGTCCACGCCTTCAACGATGGCATCGGTCACCACGGTCAGGTTGCCGGTGGCCTTCGCTGCCGGAAGCGTGCTCGACTGCGTCGAGAAGTAGGCCCCGAACGAGCAACCGCGCGTACAGATCGAGCGGTTCTGACATTCCGAGCGGCCCTCTTCGGGCTTGGCGACGGTCATGTTCGCGGTGCGACCGATAGTCAGGCAGCGGCCGAACTTGTCAGCCACGACCTTGCGCACGTGCTCCTCGACCACGTTGAGCTTCATGCCCGGCTGGAACTTGCCATCGGGCAACTGAGGCAGGCCTTCCGGGCTGCCCGAAACGCCGATGAATTCCTCGACCTTGTCATACCATGGCGCCAGATCGGCATAGCGGATCGGCCAGTCGGTGCCGTGGCCATCGCGCTTGTTGGCGCCGAAATCGTAATCGGACCAGCGATACGACTGCCGCCCCCAGGTCAGCGAGCGACCGCCCAACTGATAGGAGCGGAACCACGTGAAATCGGTATCCGAACCGGTCGAGTACGGGTTTTCCTTGTCGTTGACGAAGTGCCCCTGGGTGAACTCGTTGAAGTGCCGGTTCTTCATCTGGACCTGGTATTCGCGGGCATAGAGCGCCGCATCGCCGAGGCCACGGAACGGCATTTCCCAAGGGGCCTTGTTCTCGGTCTCGTACTCGCCGTGGACGATTTCGCGCCCACGCTCGATCATCAGGACCTTGAGGCCGGCCTGCGTCAGTTCCTTGGCCGCCCAGCCGCCGGTGATACCGGAGCCGACCACGATCGCGTCGAATTGCATGTCAGTCAGTCCTTATCCGAAGTCGACCGCGGTCCAGTCGTTGGAAATCGCCCTGAAATCGGGCGTCAGCGGCAGGTCGGGATCGAAACGGCCAGGGACCGGCTCGTAGCGCAGCTCCTGCGCGCCACCGACTTCGCTGGTGTAATACCCCGTCAGGATCAGGCCCTTGATGGCCTTCCACGGGCTCTCGCTCTCGCGGCTGGCGAAGGCTTCGGCATCCACCGCCTTCACTGCGGCAAGGCGTTGCGCTGCCGGCGCCTTCAGGAAACTGCCGCCAGTCCGTCCGTCGAGCTCCTTCTCGAGCCAGGCAACGTGCCGTATCGAGCCGTCGTTGCGCGCAAACCGGGCATAAGCGGTAGGGTCCTTGAGCGGCGAACGCGAGCCATCAAGCCCGTGGGCGAGCGCAAGGATCGCAAAATCGCCTGCGCCAACGTCACCCGCACCGGGGGTTGCGGAACGCGGGATCACCAACTGGCTGACCTCCTTCATCATGAGGCGCTGCCCGTTGCTCGGCGCTTCTTCCGATTCGAGTCGGGTCAGGCTCACGGCGGCGGCGGGCACGCCAAGCGCCAAGGCGATCAGCGCAGAGGCGCTGACGAATTCGCGGCGATTCCAGCCGCGCTGCGGATCATTCTGCATCAACCGATGACTCTCCCGGCGCACGGATGACCGCGCGCATTCAATATAGAATGAATACTCTAATTTTGATCGATGACGCAAGACTCTTCCTGCATCCGATCCAGCTTATTGATCAGTGATTAATCTAGCGCTTTTCGCAGATCTCGCAAAGGGCGTGAATGATCGCGCGGACGATCTCGTCCTTCAGGCTGTAGAAGCGCACCTGCGCTGCCACGCGACTGTCGACCACGCCTTCGTCGCGCAGGCGCGCAAGGTGCTGCGATACCGCCGACTGCGACAGGCCGGTCAGCTCGACCAGCTCGGTTACCGAAACCTCGCCCTCGTCCATGCGGCAAAGCATGAGCAGGCGCTCGGGGTGGCTCATCGTGCGCATCCGCCCGGCCATCGCGGCGGCATTCTGCTTCAGGTCGGCAAGGCTGGCGGGCTTCATAAGCTCAGCAGATAACGCCGATTGCGCCACGTACAAGACTGCAAGGCCAATTAAATTACACTTGTCTTATATTAGGTATAAGTTATATAAAAGGACAAAGGAGTCTTCCGATGTCCGACAATGCCATTGCTACCGCCGCCGCCCAGATCAGCGCCACTCGTGCCTCGGCCGTAGTGCCCGTCGTGACCACATTCTTCGACGAGGCAACCTTCACGGCGACCCATGTCGTCCACGATCCCGCCACCTTGCGCGCAGCCGTGATCGACCCGGTGCTCGATTTCGACCAGGCCTCGGGCCGCACCAGCCATGCTTCTGCCGACCGCGTCATTGCCCATGTCGAAGCGCACGGCCTCACGGTCGACTGGCTGCTCGAAACCCATGCCCATGCCGATCACCTGTCGGCCGCCCCCTATCTCAAGCAAAGGCTCGGCGGGCAGATCGTCATCGGCGCAGCGATCCGCACCGTGCAGAACGTTTTCGGCAAGGTCTTCAACGAAGGCCCGGCCTTCGCCCGTGACGGCAGCCAGTTCGACCTGCTCATGGACGACGGCCACGCCTTCCGCGTAGGCGAGATTGAAGCCGTGGCGCTGCACGTTCCCGGCCACACCCCCGCGTGTCTCGCCTACGTCATCGGCGATGCCGTGTTCGTCGGCGATACGCTGTTCATGCCTGACTACGGTACTGCCCGCGCCGATTTTCCCGGCGGCGACGCGCGCACGCTCTACCGCTCGATCCGCCGCCTCATGGCCTTGCCCGACGAGACGCGCGTGTTCCTGTGCCACGATTACAAGGCCACGGGCCGCGACCAGTTCGTCTGGGAGACAACCATCGGCGCCGAACGCACTGCCAACGTCCACGTCCACGAAGGCGTCAGCGAGGACGAGTTCGTCGCGATGCGGGAAGCGCGCGATGCCACGCTCGGCATGCCCAAGCTCATCCTGCCCTCGATTCAGGTCAACATGCGCGCAGGCCACCTGCCAGAACCTGACAGCAATGGCGTGCGCTACCTGCGCCTGCCGGTAGACCTGTTGTGATCTTCGATCTGCAACATCTCCTGGCGAGCCTGTCGGGCGTGATCGTCGGTTTCGTCCTCGGCCTTGTCGGCGGTGGTGGGTCGATCCTTGCCGTGCCGCTCATGGTCTATGTCGTCGGCGTTGCCAGCCCGCACCTTGCCATCGGCACGAGCGCGCTGGCCGTGGCGGCAAACGCGCTGTCGGGCCTCGCCAGCCACGCCCGGGCGCGCAACGTCAACTGGCGCTGCGGGGGCATGTTCGCCGCGGCGGGCGTGCTCGGCGCACTCGGCGGATCAACGATTGGCAAGGCCTTCGACGGCCAGAGCCTGCTTGCCCTCTTTGCCTTGCTCATGCTGATCGTCGCCTTCCTCATGTGGCGAGGCCGCGGCAGCGAAGGGATCGAGGGCGTCGTCTGCAACCGCGACAACCTGCCGCGCGTGCTCGCCTTCGGCGCCGGCACCGGCCTGCTCTCGGGCTTCTTCGGAATCGGCGGTGGCTTCCTGATCGTCCCGGCCCTTGTCGCCAGCACCTCGATGCCCGTCGGCCGCGCCATCGGCACCTCGCTTGTCGCAGTCAGCGCCTTCGGCCTTGCCACAGCCCTGAACTACGCCGCGTCGGGAACGCTCGACTGGCCCCTGGCGATTGCGTTCATTGCCGGCGGCATTGCCGGATCGATTATCGGCACCAGGGCTTCGACCCGGCTTGCCGCAAGCAAGGGCACACTCAACACCCTCTTTGCCGGACTGATCGTCGTCGTGGCGCTTTACATGCTTGCGCGCAGCGGCGCTGCACTGATTGGCTAAGGTCCAAACTCAATCAGGGCGCCGCCGTCTCGACCAGTTCGGCAATCTCGAAGGCAAAGCTTTTCCAGCCCCGCATCTTCGCCGCCTCCTGCGCAGGAGCCCGCTTCTTGCGCGCTTCGGCCAAAGATCTGGCGTGGCCCCAGAACACCTCGGTCTTGCCGTTCTCCAGTTCGGCGACGATCCGCCAGTAGTGCGTGAAACTGTCGGTCGTCGGCCCGATGGTCTTCACGTAACCATCGGGCATCGTCGCAGTCAGGTATCGGCGCTTGCGCTTGCTCATCGCCGCCCTCTGTGCCGCGCTGCAGTCCATGGAGCAATCCACCAAAGCGAACTGGCGGGACGTTTCCGCTTGCGCGCAGGGCCTGGAGAAACTAGGGGCCGTCACCAGTCGGGGAGTAGCGCAGCCTGGTAGCGCATCTGGTTTGGGACCAGAGGGTCGTAGGTTCGAATCCTATCTCCCCGACCACTTCATGTCCGTTTGCGCCAGTCGGTCAGGCGCTCACAGGCTTCCTCCAGCATTTCCAGCGCGGCGTTGATGGACCGCTGACGGACGAGCGCCCGGTCCGCGAGGCCGAAATGGCATTCGCGCGTGATCGCAAGATGGCCTTTGCCGCTGGCGGCAAGGTGGACCAGTCCGGCCTCGTCGCGCGCTCCGCCAGGGCCCGCAAAGCCGGTGATGGCTAAGGCGATATCCGCGCTGCTGTTTTCCAATGCACCTTGCGACATTGCCAGAGCCACCTCGCGGCTGACGACACCGAACATGGCAATCACGTTGGCCTGTACTCCCAGCATTTCGGTCTTTGAAGCGGCTGAATAGGTGACGAAGCCGCGATCAAATGCGCTGCTGCCACCCTCGATGTCGGTCAGCAACGATGCAAGCAGCCCGCCAGTGCAGCTTTCAGCAGTCGCCACCGTCAGGCCCGCTGCCGAGATCTGCGCCAGAACCTTTCTGGCATGATTTTCGGCACTCTCGATACCGTCAGGCAAGTCGTCCGTTGGCATGCATCATCTCCTGGCCGAACATGGACTGGCGCCATTGAGAGCGACCAGCCTCTCCCAGCCAGCCGCCCCGGCTTTGGCGTGTCTGTCACGACGCGTTTGCTTTTCACGAAGGTCAATCGGAGGTTTGCCGTTAGGTTCCGGTTTCCAACGCCTTTTCATATGCTTGGAACCTATCCGACTGGCTACCGGTTTTGCCCGGGTGAGTACCAACGCGATTGCAACGGAGCGAAGCGATGCCGGAAAGCCGCACAGAGGATCAGGCATCCCGCCGCGGGATATGGGGCAAATACGCCTACGGCTGGATCACGCTGGCCTTCTTCCTCGGTTCCTTTGCCCTGCACTGGTGGTTTGGCTGGAAAGCCTACGTGGATGAGTCGCAGACGCACGGGCAGATGCCGGAATGGAGCGCCTATCTGGATGAGATGCTGCGCGATACCTTCGAGAACTGGCAGTCGGAATTCCTGCAATTGATGTGGCAGGTGATCGGGCTCGCCTACTTCCTTTATGTCGGATCGCCCACATCGAAGGAAAACGATGACCGCATGGAAGCGAAGATCGATGCCCTGATACGGTTGCAGGCCGGCGAACGCGCGGATGCCCTGCTCCAGGGGATCGACGACAGATACCTGCGTCACCATGGGCACCCCCGCCCCCATGGACACGAGCAGGAGCGCGCCGACGGATCATGAGTGTCAGGGTTTGAGCACGACCTTGGTCCAGGTATCCTGTTGTTCCTTGAAGTTCCGATATCCCGTGGCCGCTTCTTCCAACGGCAGGCGATGGCTGATGAGGAACGTGGTGTCGAGAGTGCCGTCCTCGATCCGCGCAAGCAGATCCTTCACGTACCGCTGCACGTGAGTCTGCCCGGTGCGCAGTTGCAGCCCCTTTTCCATGAGCGCGCCGAGCGGAAACTTGTCGGCCAGTCCGCCATAGACACCGGGAACCGAAACGCGCCCGCCCTTGCGGACAGCCAGCAGCGCCTGACGCAGCGCAGCGGCCCGGTCGGCGCCGATACCGATCTTCTGCTTGGCGATATCGAAGATGTTGTCGATCGCAAAGCCGTGCGCTTCCATGCCCACCGCGTCGATCACCGCATCGACACCAAGGCCGCCTGACATGTCCATCAGTGCCTCGAGAACATTGGTCTCGCGGAAGTTGATGATATCTGCACCGAGACCACGCGCCAGCTCGAGCCGGTGGGGATAATGATCTATTGCAATGACTTTGGCCGCCCCCATGGCGAGAGCGGACTGAACTGCAAACAGGCCAACGGGACCACATCCCCAGATGGCTACGGTATCGTCGGGTTCGATCTGTGCGTTCTCCGCTGCCATCCACCCCGTCGGCAGGATATCCGACAGGAACAGGACCTGCTCGTCATCCAGACGCTCAGGCACGACGATGGGGCCGACGTCGGAGAATGGCACCCGGACAAACTCCGCCTGGCCGCCCGAATAGCCCCCGGTCATGTGCGAATAGCCGAAGATCCCTGACGTCGCGTGGCCATAGGCCTTTTCCGCCAGGTCCTGCTTTTCGGCCGGGTTCGAGTTGTCGCAGGCCGAAAACTCCTCACGACTGCAATGGAAGCAGCGGCCGCAGCTGATGGTAAAGGGCACCACCACGCGCTGTCCTCTGACAAGCGTGCTGAGCGGCCCGGTTTCAACCACTTCGCCCATGAACTCGTGGCCAAGAATGTCTCCGGGCATCACCCCGGGGATCACGCCATCATAAAGATGGAGATCGGAACCACAAATCGCCGTCGAGGTGACGCGGATGATTGCGTCGCGCGGGTTGATGATCTCGGGATCGTCGACGGTGTCGACACGGACGTCCTGCGTACCGTGAAAGGTCAATGCGCGCATCATGCGTTCTCCGCTGGAGTGGAAGCCTGGTCCTGTTCCTCGCGCGCCTGTCTTGCAGCGCGGGTCTGCTCCTTGCGTCTTGCCGATGTCGCTATTTCCCCTGCCTCCATCAGCATCTTGAACCGGCGCAGATCGCGGCGGGCCTGGATTTCAGGCTCCCGCCCCTGCAGCTTGGCAAACAGTCGCCCCAGTTCACCGGCTGGCGGCTTGTAGGCGATGCGCACGCTGACCCGGGTCCCCCGCTCGCCCGGTGCATCCTCGAACGTCACGCGCCCCTCGGTATCGATGTCCGACCCGGCAACTGAACGCCACGCAATCAGCTTGCCCGGTTCCTCGCGCGCAATCACCGTTTCGATTGCGACGGTCCGTCCCGCAGGCGCGCGGATCGTCCAGACATTGCGCCCGTCCCCGCCGACCGACCGCACGTCCTCGACGTTCTCCATGAACCGGGCGAGATTTGCAAAGTCGCGCCAGAACGCAAACAACTCCTCGCGCGGACGGGCAATGGTCACGCTGCGGCCGCTTACCGCATAGCTCCCGAATGACCGTCGCGCGGCATAGCCCGGAGCAGAGTCCCCACTCACGTCACGGGGCCGACGCCTTGCTCCGAGCACCAGCCCGATGCCTGCAGCGATCGCCGTCGTCATGGCCACAGCCGCCAATGCCTGTCGGCCCGAGGGTGGTTCGTGCCTGCTCATCCTTGTTCTCCTTGCTTTTCAGCGCATGGGTGC
Organism: Novosphingobium sp. CCH12-A3; assembly: GCF_001556015.1. Lineage (NCBI taxonomy): Bacteria > Pseudomonadati > Pseudomonadota > Alphaproteobacteria > Sphingomonadales > Sphingomonadaceae > Novosphingobium > Novosphingobium sp. CCH12-A3. The sequence goes on from NZ_LSIA01000016.1 coordinate 25,839, forward strand.
TGCTCGGTGCTGTGATCCATCTGCGTGGATGCGAGCAGGCTTCTGCCGCACAGGTGAACGCAGTTCTGTTCAGCCAGCCGGTGCAGCACGCGGTTCACGTGGACAGGCGTCAGCCCCACGATGTCGGCAATCTCGCGCTGGGTCAGCGGTATCACGACCTTGTCGTCATCACTGCCCAGCCTGGCGCGCAGATCGGCGAGAAGCTCCACGATCCGTTCGGTGGCGTTCTTGCGGCCAAGGCGGGTAATCCATTGCGCCTGCCGCTCCATGGCTTGGACCATGGCGTGAAGGACATTCCTGACCCCGCCCTCGCCGGGGTGATCGATCTGGCCAAGCGGAATCGGCCTCGCGGTCAGGCGGGTCAGGGCCATCACTGGCAGACGGGCCTGGCCGGACAGGAGCCAGTGCGGTTCGCAGTACTCCCCGGGCAGATAAAGCGCCGTGATCTGGCGGCGGCCGTCGCGGAGCAACTCGTAGCGGCACGCCCAGCCATCCTTGATGCAGTATATGCAGTCAGAGCGGTCCCCTGCGCGGGCGAGATGTTCGTACCGCCTGAATTGTCTCCAGGGGACTTCCGATATTCGCTTGTGCATGGGCTGGCGTCCAATCGTGCTGCACCCGCTCACTGCGTCATGAACGACTGATGCAGGACTAACCCATTAATGTAGAAAGGTTTTCCGCGTTTGAGGCGTGCCGTGGACAGAGCGCGCCGATCTGTTCGCCGCAGGTGTGGCCCGCACGGCGGACATTGCTTCAACCAGGTTAGCGCAGAGGATCGAACACGCTGCGTGCGGCCTTTTCCCGATGCGATCCGGCGCTTGCAGCCGGGCACAGAGAGAGGAGGCAATCCCATGGCATCACAGGCTGGCGCCAAGCCAAACGACGAGGCCGCCGAGAATACGGCGAACGCCAAACCGGGCAGTTCCGCTGTCGGGGACGAGAACAAGTCACAGAGCTCATCCGGCAGCGGCGGCGCAAACGGGGCCAAGGCGCAGCAGGCTCGCAAGACCGCTGGCAAGCAAGGTGCAGCAAAGACGGGCGCAGCAAGAACGACTGACCCGGATCGGAGCGCGATTGCGAGCCTGAAGGCCGATCATCGCAAGGCCGAACAGCTTTTCGCCCGCTTCGAGAAGGCTGGCGAGGAGGAAAAGCAGACGCTCATCGAGGAGGTCTGCAAAGCGCTGACCCTGCACACGATGCTGGAAGAGGAAATCTTCTACCCGGCGTGTCGGGACAGCATCCCGGAAGACGACCCGCTGAACGAGGCGCAGGTCGAACATGACAGCGCGAAGGTGCTCATCGCCGATCTCATGAACCTGCGCGATGACGATCCCTTCCGGGATGCCAAGGTCAAGGTGCTGGCCGAACAGGTCAAGCACCATGTCGGGGAGGAAGAGAGCGGCAAGGACGGCATCTTTGCCAAAGCCCAGGCGCATGGGGTGGACACCCCGGAACTGGCTCAACGGCTGAAGCAGCGCCGTGCCGAGCTTGAACAGCGCGATCGTCTCCCCGGCGGAGAGCCGGTGGCGATCCACATTCGATCCACGAACAACCAACGAGAGGAATACGAAATGGCCAGTTATCAACAGCGCGGGCAGGAACGCGACGATCAGGGTCGATTTGCCAGAGGCGGTGCAGGAGGCCGCAACGGTTCGGACGATGATCGCGGATCCCGCCGCGACGGCGGCTCCGGGCGCGAACGAGATGAGGATGGACGCTTCACCAGCTCTCGCAATGGCGGCGGATCGAACCGGGGCCGCAACGATGACGACCGCGACTACGGGCGCAGTAACGGGCGTAGCGGGGGCGGCCGCGGTGATGATGATGGACGCGGCTGGTACGGAGATTCGCGTGGCCATTCCGAAGCAGCCCGTCGCGGCTGGGAGGACCGTGGCTCGTCGCGCTCGTCGCGCGATGACGACGACGACAACCGTGGTTATTCCTCACGCGGGAGCAGCCGCGACGACGACGACGATCGCGGCGGGCGCCGCCAGGGTGGAAATGGCCGCGGAAATGGCGGCGGCAACGACGGGCGCGGCTGGTATGGCGATTCCCGCGGGCACTCCGAGGCCGCACGCCGGGGTTGGGACAACCCTGATCATGGCGACAGCGGCTGGTACGGGGATTCGCGCGGCCATTCCGAAGCGGCGCGTCGCGGCTGGGACAACCCCGATCATGGCCGCAGCGGCTGGTTCGGTGATTCCGAAGGACACTCCGAAGCTTCGCGCCGGGGCTGGGAAGACCGCGGATCGACGCGCTCGTCGCGCGGTCGCGACGACGATGATCGTGGTTCTTCCCGCTCCTATCGCGGGCGAGACGATGACGACGACGATCGCGGTCGCGGTCGCGGTGGAAGCGGCGGCCACGGTGGCTGGTTCGGGGATTCCCGTGGGCATTCGGAAGCCGCCCGCAGGGGTTGGGACAATCGGAACTGAACTCTGAGCGGAAAGTGTCGGGGTCGGGCGTGAATGTCCGGCCCCTTCACTCTGCATCATGAGAGACACAACCCCGGAACCTGCAGGAAAAGGAGAACCATTCCATGCCCCTACTTCCGAAAGGCGCAAGCCGCACCGCAGTCATCTTGGCGCTGGCCGCCGCTCTTGGGGCGTGCAACGCTCCCCGGGGCGATGATGGCGCTGCAACCGGCCCGGCCACCGATGCTGCAGACGATAGCGCTGCGGCCACTGCAACTCCCGGAACCGGCGCTGTTGCGGGAGAGGCCCTGCCCCTCACCGGTCAGGCCTTCGTCGATGCGGCTTCCGGCAGTGACCAGTTCGAACTGGAAAGCGCCAGGATCGTCCAGTCAAAGGGAGTCACCGGCGATCTGCGAGACTTTGCGCAGATGATGATCCGCGATCACACTACTTCGGCGAACGCGCTCCAGGCTGCGGCGAGCAAGGTTGAGGGCGTTCAGTTGCGCCAAGCCCCCATCCTGACCGATGCGCAGCAGGGCAAGCTCCAGCAGCTTCAGGCTGCCGATGGCAAATCCGCCCATGATCTTTACATCCGGCAGCAGGTGGAAGCGCACGAGAAAGCCTATGCCATGCTGACGACATATGCGAGCAGCGGGGACGCGAAGCCGTTGATGGACTTTGCCGCCAAGACTGCGCCCGTCGTCCAGAAGCACCTCGCCGAAGTCCGCAACATGCAGCCCTGAGGACGGCTAACGGACGCGCGCTTCAGCTACCGGCATGAACCACGTCCGGCTTCCTGACCGGGCACTTTTCGGGGCCCTGTTCTGCGCTTATCGCAATGAGTGGCGTGACGAACAGGCTCCGCCTCTGCTGAACGACAAGGCCTTTCTCGGCCAGGCGATGAAGGATCCGGTTGACGTGAACCGGGGTCAGACCGACGACATCGGCTATCTCGATCTGGCTCAACGAGATCAACGTCGGTTGATCGCTTGCGCCTAGTCTTTCGTGTAGGTCGGCAAGCAGCTCAAGAATGCGTTCCGTCGCATTCTTCCGCCCGAGGCGGACGAGCCATTGGGTTTGCCTCTCCAGGTTGCGAACGATCCCGGAGAGAACCTGTCTCACTCCATCCTGATCCTGTCGGTAGAGAAAATCTATCGAGACCGGATCGGTGGAAAGGCGCGTCAAGGCCATGATGGGCGCACTGGCTTTTCGGGTGATCAGCCATTGCGGCTCGCAGTAGTCGCCGGGAAGATACAGGTCCGTTATCTGCCGTCGTCCGTCTGCAAGAATGTCATACCGACAAGCCCAACCTTCCCTGATGCGATGGATGTCTGCGCAATGATCGCCTGCCCTTGCGAGATGTGAGTACCGGTTGAACATCCGGGGTCCTGAGGACTGCCGTGCCTGTGCCATGCTTTTCAAGTTCCTCGGGGATCGGAAATAGGGTGTCGGCCTTCGCCGTCCCTGCGAGAGAAAATGGCATCAATTGCGCCAGTACATCCGCGATCATAGGCTGGCCCTGTTGCTTGCCGCAGTTCGCGGTGGCGATGGAATTCTGGCCAGCAGGAAATGTGCCACAAACCCGCCTCGTCTTCTTCCAGGCTGAAACATTAGATATCGTCCTCCAAGCACGCGTTCCCGCAAGTTAATCCATGTTTGGGCCGACAGCGGCGCACTGCCGTCCGGCATCCCCTTGCAGTAGCCATCGGCCGAGGCGCTACATTTCGACTGCGATGAACACTGCGCCGGTCCTCGCCTTGTCGTTTGCGCAGTGGAAGGCTTCGTTGATGCGGTCGAGCGGGTAGCGGTGGGTAATCAGGCGCGCAGCGTCGAGCTTGCCCTTGCCGAGCAGTTCGAGCACCTGCCCCTGTTCCTTGTCGAGGTGCCACCAGGCAAAGCTGGCGCTGGGGATAAGCTGGATCTCGCTCATCTGGATGCGCTGCCATTCGAGCGGCATTTCCTGCACACCCGGATCGAAGCCGCCGATGATGACGACCTTGCCTCCGCGTCGCGCCAGTTCCGTGGCCAGAGGAAGGGTCTGCGGCATGGATTCACCTCCGGCACATTCGAACACGATGTCCGCGCCCCGGCCATGGGTCATGGCCTTCATCGCTGCCACCGGATCGTCACGCGTGGAATTGACGATGACGTCGGCTCCCAGTTCGCGGGTTAGCTCGAGCGAGTGGTCGACCGTGTCGATGATCAGCACGTCGGCGCCGGATGCCTTGGCCAGCATGAGCTGGCCGAGACCGATCGGTCCCGCGCCGACGATCGCCACGCGCTCATTTATCGTCAGCCCGGAAAGATGCTGTGCATGCAGGCAGACGGAGAAGGTATCGATGAGTGATGCCTGTTCGTAGCTCACGTGGTCCGGCAAGCGATAGACATGGCTCGCCGGGGCAACGAGAAACTGGCCATAGGCGCGCGAGACGTATTTGCTGCGGGTGGCGTAGAGGTCCGGGCAGATATTGTACTGGCGGGCGCGGCACCATTCGCAGTGGCCACAGCCAAGCACCGTCTCGACGACGACGCGGTCTCCGGCGGCAACGTTGGTCACTTCCCCGCCGATCTCGACCACGTCGCCAGCAAGTTCGTGGCCCATGATGTGGCCGGCCAGATCATGCTCGTGCTTCTGCCAATGGCGCAGGTCCGTGCCGCAGATTCCGGCCACGCGGACGCGGACCATGACCCAGTCCGGCCCCGGCAGCGCGGGAAGCTCCGCCTCCTCTATGGTAAAAATGCCTTCGTCGGTCTTGAGCGCAGCCTTCATCATTTCTTGGTCTCTTTCCAGGCGAAGAGGAGCGAAGCGTCAGCGGGAAGGCGCGCTTCGAGGCGACCTTCTTGCAGTTCGAAGGGCAGGGCTCGGCCGTCGGATGTGGCCAGGCGCGGTTCGATGCCGTCAGTCGTGCTGCCATCTTCCATCACCAGCGCGAGCCGCGCTTCGGTTCCGGCCGGGCCATCGATGCGCATGCTGATGGTGGTCGCGTCGATCTTGTGGACGGCGCGGACAAAGACGTCGCACCAGATCAGGAAAGGGACGCCCTCGATCCGCCTGAAGCTGCGGGTGGTGTAGATCAGCGCCGCGCCGCTGCCGTAAATCTCCTGGCCAACCTGACCCGCAGGCTGGCTGTCTGGATAAAGGTCTTCCAAGGGAAAATTGAGGCGCCGCAGGATATAGCCGTTGCGGATGTCGTCCTTGGCGACACTCTCTTCCGGCAGTGCATCGGGGTAGTAGAACCATGCCCGATCGAGCGCGTGGCGGCAGTATTCCGAAAGCAGCAGGCGCACGGACGGTATCAGGTCGGGCCCGCCATAATCGAGATAGCGTTCGAACGCCGAATAGCTGTCGAAGCACTCGTAGGCGGCCATGTAGGGCGCGTCCTGCAGGCACGTGACACCGAGAAAGTTTCGCCAGTGCCGGGCCATGCCGATGTCGCTGTTCCAGATCTGCGCAGTGTGGAAGAAGCTGGCGAGATAGACATAGCTCTGCTTGAGGAAGTCCTTGCGGTCAGTGATGCGCCACAGCCGCACGCAGGCCGCCGCACCCCAGGCGGTGAGGTTGGCCTGATAGTTCAGGTCGAAGCGCATGCCCCTGGCCGCCTCGATCGCGGCTATGGCCTCGTCGACGAACCGACGGTCGAGCGTCAGCTCGAAGGCCTGCAGCATGACCCAGGCGTAGATGCCGCCGACATCGGTCTGCCCGCGCTGGTCGGCCTCGGCGACATCCTGGATCACCGAAAAGTCGCGCATGTCATAGAGAATCGGCCACTTGTACCTGAAGTGGCGCGCCGCCTTGATGCCGTAGTCGATGGTGTCGAGGAAAAGCTCGCGCGCCTGCTTGTTGCCGGCGATGGCCAGGTTGGCGAGATTGAGCATGGGGTGGTAGAGGTACCAGCTGTCGACGGCGTTCGCGTTCTTGTCCTTGCCGACATTGGGCAGGTAGCGGCGCAAAGTCTTCAGGTCCTTGTCGTGGAACCCCTCGATCCCCGCCATGATCTCGCGCACCAGCGGGTGGCTCACGCCCTTCCACCGGCCCCAGTCGTCAAGTGCAGAAGCAATGGCCAGCTGGACCATGACGTCGGGATATTCACTGGCGGTATATGGGTGGAAATAGACATGGCCGAAGTGTTCGATACGCGCTTCGGGGGCGTGCATCAGGTCCTGTACGGTCGCCTCTGCGCGGGACGGCCAATGACGGAAATCGGCCTTGGGCGGGGACAGCAACGGGTAGATGCCGCCGATCATGTCGAGGAACTGCCACGCGGAATCCGCCTCCTCAGCCTGCGGATAGGCGCGGATGGCAAGGATCGTGTCGTAAAGCATGATGGGCTTGCCCGCCGGCAGGTCGGCATGGCCGGTGTCTGCATTGAGCGGCGGAGAATAACCCATCTCGGGCATTTCAGCCCGGACCGCATTTTCGGGCTTCGATCCGGTCGCGTTGAAGTAGGGGTTCAACGCGGTGAGGTTCTGAAGGTAAAGGACCTTGCCGAACTGCTCCTCGCCAAGCGTGAAATACAGCAGGGCTGTGTTGAGCTTGCGCTGTTGCGCCTCGACGGTCACGCCGCAAGGATCGGCCCGACCTTCGGCGCCAAATGCCACGATGTCTCGAGGCAACTTGCTGATCCGCAACGAGGCGGTCGGCGTGAAGCAGTACTGTGCGCGGAATTGTTCGAGCCCAAAGGCATCGGCTGTCACACGCAACGTGGCATGCCCGGCAGGACCATGCCATTCCACCGACGCTATCGCCCCATCGGCCGGACGAACGCGCGCCACGGCGTCGCTCCCGAATACCGGAAAGCGCAGTGCCAGGCCGACAATCCCGTCACGGCAAAAGATCACCCAAAGCGCGTCGGACGTGAACTTGACCTCTACAGAAAGTCCACCGTGCTCGGCCTTGGCCAGCGATCGTGCGCCATCCTGCGCAATGACCTTTTCGGCCACGATCAATTCCGGCGTCGAAAGGGAGGTGCCGTCATCTCTTGCCATGCTGCTCGTCCCCTTGCTGGTTGTGCAGAGTGAACGTTGCAAAGACTGCGATGTTTCCCTTTTGGGCAGGTCAAGTTACTGGAACGATTTTGAAAAACGACGAACCGAGCGCAAAGCTGATCCTGCGTTAAGGCGCGGAAACGAGTGGCGCGCGAAGCCATTCGATCCGGATGGACAGAGAGCTCACGCGATCGCTGGCAGGACGCCGCATTCTCATCACCGGCGGAACGACCGGAATCGGTCGGGCCACCTTTCTTGCACTCGCCCGCCAGGGTGCAAGACTCTTCACCATCGGGCGCGAAGCCGAACCGCTTGCGGAGACCTTGCGGTTGGCGAACTTGGATGCGGGCGCCGGCATGAATGCCGACGTCGCCTGTCATGCCGATGTCGAAAAGGTGTTCGCAGCAGCCGATGCGCGCCTCGGAGAGATCGATGCGCTGATATGCTGTGCCGCGCTCGGCGCGCAGCCCCTGCACGAGATGGAGAATGACGACTGGCGCTATGTCGTGGAGACCAACCTCGTCGGCACTCTGGCCTATGCACGGGGCGCGCTCGATCGCATGCTTCCCCGGCAGGAGGGCCATCTGGTACTGATCAGCTCGATCAGCCCGGATATCAAGGCGAGAGGCGAAAGTGTCTATGCTGCCACCAAGGCCGGCATCAATGCCTTTGCGATGACCTTGCGCAAGGAGATTGGCGAGAAGAGCATTCGCGTGACAGTCGTCGAGCCGGGCTCTGTCGGCACAGACATGCAGGAGTGTTCCCTCGATGAACAACGTGAGGCGATTGCGCAGGGTGAGATGCTCTTCGCAGAGGAAATCGCCGAAGGCATCATCTTTGCGCTGACGCGCTCGCCACGCTGCGATGTTTCGCTGCTGCGCATGGAGCCGATCAGGCAGAAAACAGCGTAAGGATGCTCATTCGTCAAACATGCGGAGGGCATGGCGCCGCGCAAATCTGCGCCTCACCCTGAATTCCCTGACAATGCTCCCCGGCATTTCCGTAAGGGCCCGAAAGCCCGTAACGGTCGAGAAGGCGTGGACCGACGAGCGGGCCTGGACCAGAACGTGGCGCACCATGTCGCGCTGCGCAATCTCGCCAGCTTCGCTGATCGGGCCGAGCCGGTGCAAGGCATAGAGCCCCAGCACGCCCGAAATCAGGAAATAGAAGTCCCAGTTGCCCAACTTCAAGGGCAGGAAAGCGAAGACGCCTTCCGGGTTGGTCCAGCGTATCACCAGCTCGAAACGGCGATTGGCGAAGAAGTCTGCGAACAGACCGCCAATGACCGGCGCTGCACCTGCGGCCAGCGCCGTAACCACCGCCGTCGAAGCAATGTAGGATGATGCCATTCCGCGGGGGGACAGTTTCAGGCCGATATTCGTGGTGGCGAGCGTGACACCGGCAACGGAACTGCCCATCAACAAGTGAAGTCCGATCAGGAATACAAGCTGCGCGCCGTCATGGTCGATCTGCGAGGCCACCGCCATTGCGGCGATGCAGGCAATGTAGGCTGGAGCAGCGACGAGCAGGACTGACTTGTTGCTGAAACGGTCCGACAGGACACCCCAACTCCGCAAGGCGAACGCGTTGGCCAACTGGCTGGCGATCGCTAGCGCCATGACGACGGGCATGCTGTATCCCAGCTGGCGAACGAGATAGACCGTGAAGAAAGGCGTCGCCAGATTGACGGCAAATTGCCAACTGGCCAGAAATCCGAGCAGCTTCCTGAAATTCGGATCCGATGCCGGTTCGCGCATCAGTTCCCACAGCCGAGTTGTACGTGGTCCGGCGTGGGCCATGGTCGGTTCGGGAATCCGGGCGACAATCGCGGCACTTGCAATCCCGGCAAGGCATCCGGCCAGATACAGCGCGCTGAAGGCAAGGTCGCGCTGGTGTGATCCTTCCTGCGTGTACTCAAGGCAAAGCGCGGCGCCAATTCCTGCGACCACAGTGGTGATCGTCGCCCAGGTCGTCCGCCGCGCAAAGATGCGTCCCATGCGCTCGTCTGGCACGAAATCGCGCATCCATGAATTCCAGGCGCATCCTCCGACCGCCGCTAGCAGGCAGAGCACAAGGGTCATCGCCACCAGCAGCAATGGAGCCGGGCCTCCGGCAAAGGGCAACAGCGCCATGGTCCCAAGCATCATTCGCCCGAACACGCTTGACCACACTGCAATGGCCTTCCGCGCGCGCAGACGTTCCACCAGCGCAATCGCAGGTAGCTGGGCAAGCTGCGTCAGAAACGGTAGCGACGCCAGCAGGCCGATCAGGAAATTGTCGGCACCAAGATGCAGGGCAAACGTGGTGAGAATGACGCCAGTCGTCAGAGCAGCAGTCGCGTTGGAGAATGCCGCCTCATAGACGATCGTCTGCAATCCGCGCTCGCGCTCATCCTCACTGATCAGTGGTTGTGGAGCGAGCATTGCATTTCCTTCGCGAGTACTGACGAAGGAAAACCGGGGCGGACTTGCAGTTTCCCGCCGTGCGCCGAAGCGCGCTCCCTCTGGGAGCGAGCGCTTGGCAGCAATTAGAACGTCATGCGCATCGGGTGCTCGGATGCCTGGGCGTCAGGCCCCGCGCAGCAATGCCACGTTCTCTTGGATCATCTGACGCACCGATCGCGCCTTGCGCCCGGTCAGCCGCTCCACGTCGTCGGTGCAGAGCTCAAGGAACCCCTCGCGGATGGCGCGGCCGAAGCTGACCATGTCGTCGCTGTTCCACGGGATGCCGGCGACTTCAAGATCATCGACCGGGCGGCGCGGGATGCCCATGGCGTCGAACATCGCATACTGGCCTTCGTCATCCAGCGAGACGTATTCGACAGGCCGCCCGGTCACTTCGGCCATGATCGCCGCAACTTCGCCGAAGGTCTGCAATTCCGGCCCGGTAATGTTGTAGATTCGGCCCTCGTGGCCTTCACCGGTCAGGACCGCCACCGCGCTCTCGATGCAGTCGTCGCGCCAGACCATCGCCTCGCGGCCCTCTCCGGCGTTGGAAAACCACTTGCCGCTCTGCATCACGCCGGGGCCGGCCATCAGGATCATCGCATCGGCATAGTGGGCATCGCGCAGCATCGTCCAGCCGCAACCCGAGGCGCGGATCAGGCGTTCGGTCTCGATATGATCGTGCCGCACTTCGGCGGGGTTGGCGGGATCGTCGATGCCGATGAAGCTGGTATAGACCACATGCCCAACGCCCGCCGCAGCCGCAGCGTCGATCGCCGCCTTGTGCTGCACCACGCGCGCCCCAACCCGCGTGCTCGAGATCAGCAGCATCCTGTCAGCGCCCTGCACCGCCTCGACCAGCGTTCCCGGCTTGTCGAAATCGCCGTAGCGCACGACGCAGCCTTGCGCGGCGCGGTCGCTGAGCTTCTCAGGCTTGCGGGTGATCAGGATGAGGTCGCTTGCACGCCCCAGCGCGATCAGCCGGTCGGTAACGCCGCGGCCATAATTGCCCGAAGCTCCGGTGATGACGATACGGCTCATGCCAGAGCGTCCAACTGCGCCTGCGGCACCCACCAGCCATGCACTTGCGGACGCAGCCGCGTTGGAATGTGGACCTTCGCCACCGGCCCTGCACCGATGTTCCCGGCATCGACCACCCAGGCTTCATGCACGAACTGGTTGTCACCGGTCTGCTGGTCCATGATGAACACCAGCCAACCATCCTTGGCCTGATCAGCAGCGGGCACATGCACCGGCTCGTTGAATCCGGCCATCGGCGGCAGGGCGAGTGCATTGGTCACCTGGGGGCTGGCTGTATCCATCCCGTCCAGACGGAGCAGCAGGTTGAAGCTCACGCCCACCGGCCCTGCAAACAACGGCGGCCCCTGCAACTCGGGGTTCATCGAGAGCATCCAGCCGGTCTTGTAGGGACGTCCCTGCAACTTCGCCGGGATCACCGGGAAATCCCCGGGAGGGCCGATGATCGTCTCTGTAACCTCGCCGCCTTCGCTGCGCGGATCGACCGTCCAGCGGGTCAGCGCGCCCTGCATGTCCTGCGGACCCATCTGGATACCCGAAGGCTCACGGATGAAGGCGAAGGCGTTGGTATTGTTCAGGCAGGCGTCGAAGTGGAGCATGCCGCCCTCGTCCTCCCACGCGTTCATCATGTGGTACGAATGGCAACCCTTCGGCCCCTTGAACCACTTGATCTCGCGCACGTCGCCATAACGCGGCATCACGCCCAGCCAGGATTCCAGCTCCGGCTGATGGTGCCAGTGCTCCCCGCCCGCCTTCAACCGGTCAAGGTCCGCTGTCGTCGGGTAGATCGGGAACAGAGCGTAGTTCTTGCTGATCGTGAAATCGTGCATCATCGCGCAATAGGGCGCATCGAACCACTGTTCCGACTTCAGCGTGCCATCGGGCGCAACGATGCAATAGGCGACCTTGGTCGAGGCCTGCCCGTCTGCCTCGTAACCATAGAAGAACAGTTCGCCTGTCTCGGCATCGATCCGCACGTGCGCGGTCATCGTTTCAGATTTGAGCGCGCCGCCGAAATCGTAGGAGCCAAGCGTCGCCAGCGTCCTGGGATCGACGCCATAGGGCCGCCCGTCCTCCTTGGCCATCAGCAGGCGTCCAGCGTGCCACACCGGAGTGGTGTTGGCCACGGTGCGGTCGACGCCTTGCACCGAAGGATCATCGGTAAACGGATTGCGGTATTTGCCGAACAGCGCCTTGCCCGCCGCCTGCTCGGCCTTGTAGCGCGCGGTTTCCACGAACTTCATCAGGAAGTCCGCCGTGCCATCAGCGTTGAACGAAAGGCGACTGACCATGCCATCGCCCGAAAGCGTGTGGTCATTGTCGAACATGGGCGGAAAAGCGGGATCAGGCACGGCGCGATAAAAGCTGCCACGCACTTCCGCTGGCAGGTCGCCCTCCACCTTCAGCCCGCGCAGGTCCACTTCCTGCCCCACCGGCTCGTTTGCGCCGGTAAAGTAGATCGTCTGCGGATACGCACCCATCACCACACCTCACCCTATCATTTGTTACGGTATGTGTAGCGCAAAGCGCAAGTCAATCAAGCCCACCAATAGGCGGTCGCACGCATTTCGATGCTCACGCGCGGCGGCGCATCGGCAGGGCAGCCGGGCAGGTCGAATGCCACGTGCGGAACGTGGTGTGCGAGCGCAGGATCGCTGTCATTGGTCTTGAACAGGACGGCTTCATCGATCGTCATCTGCGAGAACCAGTGCCAGCGGTGCGCCGGATTATGCGCGACGACCACCCCCTCGAACGACCACTCTGGCTGCCCCGGCGCATCGAACACGGCATCGGCTGCGATCAGGTCCTGCGCAGAGATAGTGCGCGCGTCGCAGAACGCCAGCGGCACGTCCTGCGGCGGCGGCGAGATGGCGCGCCACACGTTGTAGTGCGCGCATCGCACGAAGATCCGCCCGTTCGCCCCTCGTTCGCCGAAGGCCTGCGCCGTGCGGTCCGAGATATCGATATGGGCAAAACGTGCCGGCATCGAATTGTCGAGGCTCCCCGCCTTGCCGCTCTTCTCGGAAAAGCGCAGCAGCCCCGGCGCGCCAACGTGGACAAAGTCCGCACCGGTGCGCGCCTGCACCAGGTCCTCGATTTCGCGCATATGCACGCGCGTCACCTTGTCGCGGTCGGCGAAATCAGTGACGGCGCTCTTGTGCGGGACGAGCTCGAAGCCCTCGCGGTCGATGCTGGTGCCCAGCCCCCGCGCATCGGTCATGGTCATGGGCACGGGGACGATGTCCACCTCGTCGCGCTCATGGGCGTTGGCATAGTAGCGCGGCCGCGCGAACTTGCGGCCCGAGTAGGCAATCAGCGCTTCCATCATGCTCTCCTCTGCCGGCCCGCTGTTGGCGCGGGTCCACGCAATGCCCACCCCTCCCGCCTGCGGGAGGGGGGAAGAGGGCGCTGATACAGCCCTCCCGCAGGCGGGAGGGCCGCGAGACTTGGGTCTGCGCAGCAGGCCCTAGTCGCAGCGGGGTGGGCACCTGCACCACCTCCCAACGAAAAAGGCCCGCCGTTTCGGGCGGGCCTTTCCAGATCAACCGGCCGCCAGCTGCTGTTCCAGCTCGCCCAGCACGCGGTAACAGTCGAACACCTTCTGCACCGAGCTGTTCGGCTCGCGCCCCTCGCGGATCGCGGCGATGAACTCGCGGTCCTGAAGTTCGATGCCGTTCATGCTGACGTCGACCTTCGAAACGTCGATCGGCTCTTCCTTGCCATTCACCAGATCGTCGTAACGCGCGATGTAGGTCGCGGTATCGCCAATGTAGCGGAAGAAGGTGCCGAGCGGTCCGTCGTTGTTGAACGAAAGCGACAGCGTGCAGATCGCACCGGTTTCGCTCTTCAACTGGATCGACATGTCCATCGCGATGCCCAGCTCGGGATGGATCGGCCCTTCGATGGCATTGGCCTTGACGATCTTGCCCGCCTGATAAGCGAACAGGTCAACCGTGTGCGCGGCGTGGTGCCACAGCAGGTGATCGGTCCACGAACGCGGCTCGCCCTTGGCGTTGATGTTCTTGCGGCGGAAGAAGTAGGTCTGCACGTCCATCTGCTGGACGTTGAACTCGCCTGCCTTGATCCGGTTGTGCACGAACTGGTGGCTGGGGTTGAAGCGACGGGTGTGGCCGACCATGCAGACCTTGCCGGTCTCTTCCTGAACGCGCAGCACTTCCTGCGAATCCGCCCAGCTGTCGGCCAGCGGGATCTCCACCTGCACGTGCTTGCCCGCCTTCATGCAGGCGATGGCCTGCGAGGCGTGCATCTGCGTCGGCGTGCACAGGATCACCGCATCCACATCGTCGCGCGCCAGTGCGTCTTCCAGCTCGGTCGACGAGTGCTTGGCGCCGTACTTGGCGGCAACTGCAGCGGCCTGTTCGCCGGTGCGGCTGATGATCGAGGTGATTTCGACGCCGTCGATGTTCTTCAGGCCATCGAGGTGCTTTTCGCCGAACGCGCCGGCGCCGGCCAGGGCTATGCGCATGTCTGTTCCCTTTCTTGCAAAAAAGGACCGGGCAACCGGTGAGGTTGCCCGGCAAGGGTGGATTGGGTTTGTCAGTCCGCCGGTTCGAGCACGATGTGCCCGATCGCGGTGTTGCTGCACGGAATGTGATAATGGCGGTTGAGGCGCTTGACCTTCTTCCCCAGCGCCCCGCGCATGATCAGCCACATCACCATCTCGATGCCTTCCGAACCGGTCTCGCGCAAATATTCGATGTGCGGGATGTGGCGGACATCGTCATTGTCCGATTCCAGCATGTCGAGGAACTTGTTGTCCCATTCGCGGTTCAGCAGCCCGGCGCGCGGGCCCTGAAGCTGGTGGCTCATCCCGCCGGTGCCCCAGATCTGCACGTTGAGGTCCTCGGGGAAGCTTTCCACGGCGCGGGCAATCGCCTCGCCCAGCGCCCAGCACCGGTTGCCCGAGGGGACGGGGTAGGTGACGACGTTCACCGCCAATGGCACGACCTTGACCGGCCATTTCTCCGGCTGGCCGAACATCATCGAAAGCGGCACGGTCAACCCGTGGTCGACGTCCATCTCGTTGATGATGGTCATGTCGAAGTCTTCGAGGATCAGGCTCTGCGCGATGTGCCAGGCAAGGTCGGCATGGCCCTCCACGTCCGGCACCGGGCGCGGGCCCCAGCCTTCGTCGGCCGACTTGTAGTGCTCGCCGCAACCGATCGCGAAAGTGGGGATGATGTTCGCGTCGAAGGCCGAAGCGTGGTCGTTGTAGACCAGGATCACCACGTCGGGCTTTTCGCGGGCTTCCCATTCGCGGGTCCACTCGTAGCCCTTGAAGATCGGGCCGAAGTAGTCGTCCTGCCACTTGCCCTGGTCGACAGCGACGCCAAGCAGCGGAACGTGGCTGGAGCCGACGCCAGCAGTAATCTTGGCCATGTCAGTAGCCTCCCTTGATCGAGCGATTGCCTTCGGGCTTGCGGCCGCCCTCCAGCATCATCTGGCGATATTCAGGCCAGGTCATGTCGGTCATCGTGCTGACCGCCTCGGCAAACGGCAGCCCGTCCGAAGAGAAAAGCTTCGAGAGGAAGTAGACGTTCCCGCCAAGGTCGAGCAACGCGTTGTAGTCGCGCCGAAGCAGCGCCTGCTTGGCTTCCTCGCTGATCTTCCACTCGTCGAGATAGGCGCGCTCGTCGGCCTTGAACCGTTCGCGGTTCTCCGGCTTCATCAGGCTCATCGCGAACTGGTTGATCCAGTAGCCCTTGCGGGCGCGGGCAGCGGTGTAGACGCGGGTACCCGGAATGTCCTCGAACTCGGCGAGGTATTCGTGGATGTTCTGGGTCGGCTTGGCTGTTTCGGTCACAGGCCCCTCTCCTTCAGCTTGACGTCGAGGCGCGGGAACACGCGGCGCGCGTTGCCCTCGAAGATCGCGTGGCGTTCGGCATCGCTGATGTCGAGTGCGTCGACATAGCGCTTGGTATCGTCGAAATAGAACCCGGTGGTCGGGTCGATCCCACGCACCGCGCCGACCATTTCCGACCCGAACAGGATGTTCTTGTTCTCGATCACGTCGGCCAGCAGGTCGATGCCCGGCTGGTGATAGACGCAGGTGTCGAAAAAGATGTTGTTCATCAGGTGCGTGTCGAGCGACGGCTTCTTGAGCATGTCGGCAAGGCCGCGATAGCGTCCCCAGTGGTAGGGCACCGCGCCGCCGCCATGCGGAATGATGAAGCGCAGGGTGGGGAACTTGCTGAAGAGGTCGCCTTCGAGCAGCTGCATGAAGGCGATGGTGTCAGCCGCGATGTAGTACCCGCCCGTCGCATGCATCGCCGGGTTGCACGATCCCGATACGTGGATCATCGCCGGAACGTCCAGCTCGCACATCTTCTCGTAGAACGGGAACCAGTATTCATCGGTCAGCGGCGGATGCTTGAAGTGGCCACCGCCCGGATCAGGGTTGAGGTTGCAGCCGATGAAGCCGAGCTCGTTCACGCAGCGCTCCAGCTCGCGGATCGAGGACGACATGTCCGCTTCCGGAGACTGCGGCAGCATGCACACGCCCGCGAAGGTGTCAGGGTAAAGCCCGACAACGCGCGCGATCAGGTCGTTGCAGACCTGCGCCCACTTCACCGCGACCGACTGATCGCCAACGTGCGGGGCCATGGCCGAAGCGCGGGGGGAGAAGATCGTCATGTCCGCGCCACGCTCCTTCAGCAGGCGCAGCTGGTTCGATTCGATCGTCTCGCGGATCTCGTCATCCGAGATTTCGGGATAGGGCGGGCACTCGGTCCCGGCCTTGAATGCGGCCTTCTGCTTCTCGCGCCATTCGTCGTGCGCCTTTGGCAGCACGGTGTAGTGGCCGTGGCAGTCGATGATCATGGTCATGCGACTTCAGTCCTCTTAGCGTTGAATGCGATTGTCTTGCCCGCCTGCTCGCGCTGGCGCTTCACGGTCCCGCTGGTCATCACCGGCTCGATGCCCAGCGATTCCAGCGTCTTGCAGCTCTCTTCCATCTCGGCCGCACGACGGAGCCCATGCGTCGTCATGCGCTCGACATTGTACTCGGCGCGATCGAACCAGCTCTGCGTCTTCTCGCTGGCGTCCAGGGAGGACAAAACCTCGTCCACCACGCCGGCCTTCGTCGCCGCCAGCATCATTTCGGCGGTCAGCGCCTCGATGCCCTTTACCATGATCGAGCGGATCATCTTGATTGCGCTGGCCCGGCCGATCTCGTCCCCAACCACTCGCGTCTTGGCAAAGCCTGCCGCCTGCAGCCGCGCCTCGGCCTCTGCAGCATGGGCACCCGAAATCAGCAGCGGCACATTCATCCGAGCGGGGTTGACCGGGGCCAGCACCGCAACGTCGACATAACGCCCGCCTGATGCCTCGATCGCCTTGGCGGCGGCCCGCTTGGTGTCGGGTGCCACCGAATTCATGTCGCACCAGAGCGCGCCCGGCTTCAGCAGACCGGCATAGTCCTCAGCCGCAGGCAGCGCCGAATCCGCCGTCACCAGCGACAGCACCACGTCGGCATCGCCAAGCGCATCTTCGGCCGAGCCGCAGATCACCACGCCCGCCTCTTCCATCACCGCCCGTCGTGCCGGGTTGATGTCGAAGGCCAGCGCCGCAGACTCCCAGCCTGCCGCCTTGGCAAAAGTGGACCCGGCCTCACCGAAGCCGATCAGGGCAATCACGCTCTCCATGGCGCCGGTCCTGCGCGGCAAGGCGCAAAGGAACAAATGCAAACATCGCCACAGGTATAAATTTATGCAAACCCTTCTGCGGCAACCTCGCGCAGCAGGGCGACGAAGGCGGCCTGAGGAGCAGTTGGCCGCCAGCCTTCTCGCGTGGTGATGCCAATGGTCCGCGCCACCGGCACCGGCGGCGGCAGCGTAGCCAGCACGCCCGCGTCCAGTTCCACCGCCAGTTGCGCCGGGGACAGCAGCGTCAGCGCGTCAGATCCCAGCAGCAATTGCCGCACCGTCAGCACCGATCCGCACTCGATCCCCACCCGCGGCGGCTCCGCCCCGGCGCCGCGCATCATGCCTTCCCAGTAGTGGCGCAACGGCGTGTCGCTGGCGGGCAGAATCCACGGAAACGCCGCCAACGCCGCGCCATTCACCGTGCCTGCCAGCAAGGGATGCCCGGCGCGCATCACCAGTGCAGGACGATCTTCGAACACCGCCTCCTGCGCCAGATCATCAAGAGACGCCGCATCACGAAGCGCGCCCAGCATCAGGTCCACTTCACCGTCGCGCAAAGGTCCGGAAAGCTCGGCATGGCTTCCTTCCACCACTGCCACATCCACCCCCGGATGGGCTCCGGCAAAGCGCAGGATCGTCTCGGGCAGCCAGCGCGCGCGGCTCAGCGGCATGGCGCCCACCACCACCCGCCCCGCCGCCTTGCCCTGCCAGGCCGCCACTTCGGCAAGGCCTGAACGCAATTCCGCCATCGCCAGGCCGAACCCGCGTGCGCGCCTTTCGCCCGCAGGCGTCAGCATCACCGAACGCCCGCGCCGGTCCACCAGCCGCTGTCCCAGCGCCACCGAAAGGTCCGCCACCGCCCGGTGCAGCGAGGCCGACGAAAGCCCCGTCGCCTCTGCAGCCACGGCATAGGACCCGGCCCTTGCCAGCGCGAGGAACGCCCGCAATTGCGTGCCAGTCACGCGCGGAGAGCCGACATGCGAAATCGCCGCCTCTGCTCGCGGGGCCAGCAGCAGTGCCGGTTCGGTCGGCGTCATGCCGGCCGGCCCACGTTCGAACAGCGCACATCCCAGGTCCGCCTCCAGCCGGGCGATCGCCTGCGTCAATGCAGGCTGCGTCAGGTTCACCGCCCGCGCCGCCCGCGTCACGCTGCCGTGGCGCACGGTCGCCGCAAAAGCCGCGATGTGGCGGACATTGATCGCATGGAGTTGCATGGTGCATCGCTTAGCATTTCCTTATGGGCAGTGCCAAACATTGCATTGGTTCCTCGCGCCCCGCAGTCGCATGGAACCGGCGAAGATTTTTCATGGGAGCCGGAAATGTCGGGAATCGTCGTCCAGAACATCGAACGTGCCGATCCAGCCGTGATCGATGGCCTTGCCGCCTGCGGCGTCGCCACCGTCCACGAAGCGCAAGGCCGCACCGGCCTGCTCGCCTCCTACATGCGCCCGATCTATCGCGGCGCGCGCATCGCCGGCAGCGCCGTCACCATCAGCGCGCCTCCGGGTGATAACTGGATGGTCCACGTCGCCATCGAACAGCTTCAGGCCGGAGACATCCTGCTCCTCGCCCCCACCTCACCGTGCGAAGACGGCTACTTCGGCGATCTTCTCGCCACCAGCGCGCAGGCGCGCGGCTGCCGTGGCCTGGTGATCGACGCTGGCGTGCGCGACGTGCGCGACCTCACGGAAATGAACTTCCCCGTCTGGTCCAAGGCGATCTACGCACAGGGCACTGTCAAGAACACGCTCGGCAGCGTCAACGTCCCCGTCGTCTGCGCCAACGCGCTGGTGAACCCCGGCGACGTGATCGTGGCCGACGATGACGGCGTCTGCGTCGTGCCCCGCGAAAAGGCCGCCGAAGTGCTCAAGGCCGCGCAGGCGCGCGAAGCCAACGAAGGCGAAAAGCGCGAGAAGCTCGCTGCCGGCGTCCTCGGCCTCGACATGTACAAGATGCGCGAACGGCTGGAGAAGGAAGGCCTCAAGTATGTCTGAGGCAGGCATGCCCCAAGGCATTCGCTGCATGTGGATGCGCGGCGGCACGTCCAAGGGCGGCTACTTTCTCAAGGATGACTTGCCGCAGGACACGGCCCAGCGCGATGCCTTCCTCCTGGCCATGATGGGCAGCCCCGATCCCGTGCAGATCGACGGAATGGGCGGCGCCGATCCCCTGACCAGCAAGGTCGCGGTCGTTTCCAAGTCCAGCCGCGAGGGCATCGACGTCGACTACCTGTTCCTGCAGGTCTTCGTCGATCAGGCGATCGTCACCGATGCGCAGAACTGCGGCAATATCCTTGCCGGCGTGGGTCCCTTCGCGATCGAGCGCGGACTGGTGGCGGCCACCGGCGATGAAACCCGCGTCGCCATCTTCATGGAGAACACCGGCCAGGTCGCCGTCGCCACGGTCAGCACGCCCGATGGCAAGGTCATCTACAAGGGCGACGCGAAGATCGACGGGGTCCCCGGCTCCCACGCGCCGGTGCCACTCGAATTTCGCGATACCGCCGGTTCCTCGTGCGGCGCGCTCCTGCCCACCGGCAACGCCGTCGACGAAGTGAATGGCGTGGCTGTCACCCTGATCGACAACGGCATGCCCTGCGTGGTGATGAAGGCCGAGGATCTCGGCATCACCGGCTACGAAGACCGCGACTGGCTAGACAATGCGAGCGATCTCAAGGCGAAGATCGAAGCCATCCGCCTCGCCGTCGGCGAACGCATGAATCTGGGTGACGTGAAGGAAAAGTCCGTCCCCAAGATGATGCTCGTCGCCCCGCCGAAGAATGGCGGCGCGGTAACCGTGCGCAGCTTTATCCCCCACCGCGCCCACGCCACCATCGGCGTCCTCGGTGCGGTCAGCGTCGCCACCGCCTGCCTGATCCCCGGCTCGCCCGCCGCCGAGGTAGCCTCGATCCCCGAAGGCAGCCGCAAGCTGCTCTCGGTCGAACATCCCACCGGCGAAATGAGCTGCGTTCTGGAAGTGGACGACGCCGGCGAAGTCCGCACCGCCGCCCTCCTGCGCACTGCGCGCAAGCTGATGGATGGCGTGGTGTTTGGCTGACGCCGTGCAGCATGCTTCGGCAAGCTCAGCATGAGCGTGTTGGGGCAGTAGAAGGTTGAAGCAAAAGGTCCGCTCGTCCTGAGCCTGTCGAAGGACCTCAACGCAACGGAAGAGTTAGATGACCGACCAGAACCGCATCATCAGCTGGCACGCCAATCCATCGAAGCCGCGCTACACCCCGCCACCCGGCGCGGTCGATGCGCATTGCCATGTCTTCGGCCCGATGGCGCAGTTCCCGTTCAGCGCCAAGGCCAAGTACCTGCCGCAGGATGCCGGCCCGGACATGCTCTTCGCCCTGCGCGATCACCTGGGCTTTGAACGCAACGTCATCGTTCAGGCCAGCTGCCACGGCACCGACAATGCCGCCACGCTCGACGCCATCGCCAAGTCGAACGGAAAGGCCCGCGGCGTCGCCGTGGTCGATCCCGCGATCTCCGAAGCAGACCTCCACGCCCTGCACGAAGGCGGCATCCGCGGCATCCGCTTCAACTTCCTGAAGCGCCTTGTCGACGACGCGCCCAAGGACAAGTTCCTCGAAGTCGCGCAGCGCCTGCCCAAGGGCTGGCACGTGGTAATCTATTTCGAGGCCGACATCCTCGAGGAACTCCGCCCGTTCATGGACGCGATCCCCGTCCCCCTCGTGATCGACCATATGGGCCGTCCCGACGTGCGCCAGGGACCGGACGGTGCCGACATGAAGGCCTTCCGCGCCTTCCTCGACAGTCGCGATGACATCTGGTTCAAGGCCACCTGCCCCGACCGCCTCGATGCCATCAAGGAAGGCGGCGCGGGCGATCCGTGGAATGCCTTTGCCGATGCCGTCGCGCCTTTGGTGGCCGATTACCAGGACCGCGTGCTGTGGGGCACCGACTGGCCCCATCCCAACATGGACACTGAGATCCCCGACGACGGCCATCTCGTCGACATGATCCCGCGCATCGCGCCGACTGACGAACTTCAGCGCAAGCTGCTGATCGACAATCCGATGAAGCTCTACTGGGCCGACTGAGGTCCAGAGCTTCGCCAATTGCGCTTGCAGCGTGGTGCGATAATCTGCGCACCATGCTGCGTCGCGTTCTCCCCTTCCTCGCCCTGATCCCCGCCACGGCAAGCGCCGAAACGCTCTACGTCCGCGCCGGGCGACTGGTCGATCCGGAAGCGGGGCGGGTGCTCACCGCACAGGTGGTCAAGGTCGAGGATGGGCGCGTTGTATCGGTCCAGCCCGATGCCCCCCTGCCCGCAGGCGCAAACGTCGTGGATTGGTCGGCCTTCACCGTCCTGCCCGGCCTGATCGACTGCCACGTGCACCTCGCCGACGTCGAACAGTCCAGCAACGTCGCCGAGCCGCTGCTCCATTCGGCCATGGAGATCGGCTTCATCGGCGCGCGCAATGCCAGGAAGACCCTGCTCGCAGGCTTTACCTCGGTGCACGATGTCGGCTCCTTCCGCGCCTATGCCGATGTCGAACTGCGCAACGCCATCAACCGTGGCGACGTGCCCGGCCCTCGCGTCAGCGCGGTGGGGGCCTATGTCACCATCCCCGGCGGCGGCGGCGAGGTCACCGGCTTCTCGCCCGATGTCACCGTCCCTGCCGACATGCGCGCCGGCGTCGTCACCGATGCGGCGGACGTTACCCGCAAGGTCAACGCGCTGTTCCAGAACGGCGCGGATTCGATCAAGCTGATCGCCACCGGTGCAGTGCTGGCGCAAGGCACCGAACCTGGCCAGATCGAACTTTCGGGCGAGATGATGAAGGCAGCGGTCGACGTTGCCCGCCAGCGCGGATCATGGGTCACCGCCCATGCCCATGGCGCCGCCGGAATCAAACTTGCCATCCAGTCGGGCGTCAAGGCGATCGAGCATGCCAGCCTGATCGACGATGAAGGCATTGCCCTTGCCAAGGCGCGCAGCGTCTGGCTCGACATGGATATCTACAACGGGGATTTCATCGCCGAGGTCGGCAAGCGCGATGGCTGGCCTGCCGACATGCTGCGCAAGAACGACGAGACCACCCAAGCCCAGCGCGCAGGCTTCCGCAAGGCGGTCAAGGCCGGGGTCAGGCTCAGCTATGGCACCGACGCCGGGGTCTTCCCCCACGGCGCCAATGCGCGGCAGTTCAAGTACATGGTCCGCTACGGAATGACGCCGATGCAGGCAATCCAGTCTGCCACCACTGTCGCCGCCGACCTGCTCGGCTGGAGCAAGGACGTCGGCGCACTCTCGCCCGGCCATTGGGCCGACATGATCGCAGTCACCGGGGACCCCCTGGCCGATATCGCCGTCCTCGAAGACGTGCGCCATGTCATGAAGGGTGGCGAATTGGTGAAATGAGCGAAAAAGGGGCGGCTCGGATCGAGCCGCCCCGATCTGCCGGCAAGGGAGGACCGGCAAGAGCCGGCAGGGCCGGAGGGGGACGGCCCGCCAGATGGCAATCACTGCTTGGTCAGAGCAGCTTCCAGGTCACTGGCACGACGATGGCCGTGGCACCGCCCGGCGGCGGCGGCACAGAACCGGCGCGCGTCGGCATGGCCAGCGCCTCCTTGTCGAGCGTGCTCGAGCCCGAGGGCGCGACAAGTTCGGTTCGCTCGATGTTGCCGCCAGCGCCGACGAACACCTTGACTTTGGCCGTGCCTTCCTCGCCGCGCATCTGCGCCGTGCGTGGATAGGTCTGCTTGGACGCGATGATGCGCGTCACCTGCTTCTGCCACTCGGCAGACTGCGCAAAGGCAGGCATGGCGGTTGCGGCAAAGGCAAGCGAGGCAATGCCAAGTGCGATCCTGTCGATAATCTTCATGGGTCGTTCCTTCGATCTTCTTGAATGACGTTGCGGCTTTCAGAATTCGGACCAATCGTCCTCGTCGACCTTCAGGGCAGTATTGCCGAGGACCGGAGCGGGGCGCGCTGCAGGCTGCGCGGCGGGCTCTGCCGTCGCAGTAGCCACGGGCAGCGGAGCGGGCTTCGACGCTGCGGGCGCAGAAGCTTGCGGCTTGGCGGAGAGCAGTGCCGATGAGCGGGCCTGGCCGCTCGTACCAAGGCGGAAGCGCCCGACCTGCTCGACCAGCGCAATGGTCTCGTTCGAGAGATTGCGCGTTCCGGCCGAGCTTTCCTCGACCATCGCGGCATTGCGCTGGGTAAAGCTGTCCATCGAACCGACCATCGCCGAGATGTCGGCAATGCCGGCCGCCTGCTGTCCGGCAGCCTCGGCGATCTGGTCTACCAGCTCCGAGACCGCACTGACTTCGTTGACGATCTGCCGCAGGGCCTCACCGCTCGATTCGACCAGGGCAACCCCGCCGCTGACCTCTTCGGTGCTCTTGCCGATCAGGTCGCGGATCGATTTGGCGGCATCGGCAGAGCGCTGCGCCAGGGCACGCACTTCGGTGGCGACCACCGCAAAGCCCTTGCCGGCATCACCGGCACGTGCGGCCTCGACCCCGGCATTGAGCGCCAGCAGGTTGGTCTGGAAGGCAATGCCGTCGATGACGCCCACGATCTCGGCCATCTCGCGCGAACTGGCCTCGATGCTGCGCATGGCGGCCACGGCACGATTGGCGGTATCGCCAACACCGTCGGCGGTGTTGCGGGCCACAGACAGGCGGGTGCTCGTCTGCTTCACGTTCTCGGCCGTGGTCCTGACCGAGGAGCTGAACTCGGTGATCGTGCGCGATGTTTCAGCCAGCGATGTCGCCTGCTGCTCGGTGCGCAGCGCCAGGTCCGATGCCGCGCTCGAAATCTCGTCCGTACCAAGCTTGATCGTGTGGCAACCCTCGACGATCTTGCCGAGCACCCGCTCAAGCGCGGTCACGGCAGCATTGTAGTCGACGTGCAGCTTTGCCAGCGCGCCCGATCCGTTCTCCTTGACGCGGAAGGTCAGGTTTCCTTCGGCCAGCGCGGTCAGTCCCTCGCCGATCTCATCGATGGTCAGCTGCACTTCGCGGGCGCGCTGCTTCTCGGCTTCGGCGCGGGCATGGTCGGATGCGAAGACATCGCGGAAGCGGTCGAGCGCGCGGGCAAGCTGGCCAAGTTCGTCGGACCGGGAAAGGCCCGGGACGGCGACGTTATGATCCCCATCGATCAGGCGCGACACGGCGTCCGACATCGATACCACCGGCTTGGCGATGTTGCGAATGAGATAGATCAGCAGGACAACCGCGCTGAGCAGAGCAAGGCCAAGCGCCGCAAGGGTGAACTTGCGCGCCGAGGCATAGATCTTCTCGGCATTGGCGGCGACCGCAGCGCCGTCCTTCTTGTTGGCCTCGATCACGGCGAGGATCGTGTCTTCCAGGGCATAGAAGGTATCGATGCCCTCGCCATCGTGCATAGCCTGGGCGCCCTGGGTGTCACCGCCGATCGCCATCGCCTGCATGCTTTCATCCTGGGCAAGGAAAGTCGCCCAGGCCTGCTTCAGCGCGGCCGTGCCGGTCTTCTGATCCGGCGTGATGGCAAGTTTCTCGAACTCGACGATTTCCGCATCGATCGCGCTGCGCGCATTCCTGAGCAGTTTCTGGCCGCGCGCCACGGCCTCGGGCGTCTCCCCACTGAACATCTCGTCCTGCTTGAGGCGATATTGCGAGGTAAAGGCGTGGATATCGCCGAGCTTTTCCGCGCTGGGTATCCAGATGTCGCGCTGTTCGGCGGCAATGGCATTGACCTCGCCGATCTTCGAAATCGCGAACAGGCCCATGCCTGCCATCGCTGCAAGCAGCAGTGCAAAAGCAGCGATGAATTTTTTGGTTATGTTGAAGCTGAACATCAATGTTCCCCGACAGGCCTTGCGGCATGTCACCCACTTATGCCGGGAGGGGGGAACTTTCCGTATCGCGACGGCCCCGTAGAGTCGCGCACTGGCGTAGAAAGGTTTTCTCCAGCCAGATTGCCACAACGCTACTGTTTGCGCAGCTTTCGGCCCGATACGGGCCACCTTCATGGTTAATGTTGCCGGGGGGTCAAGCGCCCAGAAGATGCAGCGTCACGCGCCGACGATGGCCTGCCCGGCGGTGCTCGCACAAATATATGCCCTGCCACGTGCCCAGTGCCAGTCGCCCCCCGACCAGCGGAATCGATAGCGACACGCCCGTGAGTATCGACTTCAAATGCGCTGGCATGTCGTCGGGACCTTCATCGTCATGGGCATAGCCGCCGTTCTCCGGCGCAAGACGCGAAAGCCAGCGAACGATATCGCCCCGCACTTCAGGCGCGGCGTTCTCCTGGATGGTCAGTGAAGCCGAGGTATGGCGGCAGAACACGGTCAGCAAGCCGGTGGCCATGCCCTGTTCGCCAGTCCAGCGCACCACATCGCGGGTTATCTCATGCAGGCCTTGGCCCGGGGTAGCGATGGTGATCTCGGTGGCAGACTGGCGCATGACGGCCTTATGGCAGCATATGCCCTCGCCGCGCCAGACCTCGCAGCCGTCCGACCCACACCCCACACACCACCGTCGCCCCGGGCTTGACCCGGGGCCCCGCTTTTCTTCTGCGCTTCCTGTGAACC